>JAUUYO010000287.1 GCA_030590405.1 Kangiellaceae bacterium | reverse complement strand
TCGTTCAACAAGAGAATACTAATCAACAGACAGATGTTGAACAGGCTGATACTGAACAGAATTGGCCGGAACAGAATAGACCTGAACAGAATGAACCTGATATTTCTGCAACAGTTAGCGAAATCGATCTGATAGACAAATCGACTGGCATGACATTTCAACAAGCTCACCAGATTATCCAGCAGTTGAGCAAAAATGTTAATTCGACTTTGATCGGACAGGCGTCGATTGTCGAGATGACACTTACCTGTCTTTTCGCTGGTGGTCATTTATTAATTGAAGGAGTCCCCGGATTAGGTAAAACATTACTGGTTCGAGCGATTGCCAAAAGTTTTGATGGAGAATTCTCACGAATACAATTTACTCCGGATCTGATGCCGAGTGATGTAACTGGCCATGCGATGTTCGATCAAAAATCAGAAAAATTCAGGATCCGTAAAGGACCGGCATTTACCAACTTATTATTAGCCGATGAAATTAATCGAGCGCCAGCAAAAACCCAATCAGCGCTGCTGGAAGTTATGCAGGAAAAACATATTACCATTGAGGGTAAATCACTTCCGGTTAGCTCACCTTTTATGGTGTTAGCGACCCAGAATCCGTTAGAGCAGGAAGGCACTTATCCATTGCCAGAAGCTGAGCTAGATCGATTCTTAATGAATATTCTGATTGATTATCCTGCAATAGAAGATGAAATAAAATTAGTCCGAACCATTACTATTGACACCATTGATGACTCAGTGCTGATGAAAGAGCTGAGCGCGGTGACTTCTGCTGAAATTATCGAGCAACTGCAAGCTGCCGCCGCTTCGGTGCGAGTTGATGATTCAATTTTTGATTATGCAGTACATCTGGTGGTTGCTACCCGAGAATGGTCGGGCGTGCAAATGGGCGCAAGTCCGAGAGCGTCTATTGCAATTATAAGAGCGGCAAAATCATTGGCCCTGGTTCGAGGTAGCGAGTTTGTCTCACCGGATGAAATTAAGGCGGTTGCATTAGCGGTGCTTCGTCATCGGATCGTGTTGTCAGCCGAATTAGAAATTGAGGGAATTAGCGTTGAACAAGTAATCGCTGATCTATTAGCCCAGATCGCCGCGCCGAGACAATAGTATCGACTTGCCGGTTATAAACTGTAGGTTGGCCTTTAGGCCAATATTAAGTGCTGAACGATAAATTATTGGCCTAAAGGCCAACCTACAATTAGGAGATACTCCTGTAAGCTTGCTACGGGAATTATTGATTTCAAAAACTTAGGCCACATTTGAAAGAAATTATGAAATTTACTCGACTCAGTATCTTATTAATCATTTTCTGGCTGCTCATTGCTATCAGTGATGCCTTGTTGCGTCTGTGGGATTATACCCATGCTAGCGGTCGATACGATATTATAGCAGGACAGCAAAGCTGGTTATCAGCTATTTGGGCGGTTTATGCGGTGATATTTATTGCAGCGCTAATTGTTGATCGTATGTCTTTAATCGGTTTAAAAAATATCCAGCTAAAGCGAAAAATATCCAGTACTTTGCCTGTCAATAGTTTGTGCGATGTTGAACTTAGCGTAACTCGTCAAGCTGAAGTTTTAAATTCTCAAAATAAATCAGAAAACAAGCAACAAAATAGAAAACTAAATATCGAAGTTTATGATCATTTTCCAGAAAGTTGTACCGCGATAGGACTTCCAGCAAGCATTCAATTAGCTAATGATCAGCAAGTTAAAATTAACTATCAGATAAAATCATTTGAAAGAGGCGATTTAAAAATCGACAAGAGTGAGTTATGGGTGAGTTCATTATTCGGCTTAATGAGCAAACGAATAGAAGTTGAATGTAAAACGGTATCACGAGTTTATCCTAACTTTCGTTCGATCCATAACTATGTGCTACTCGCCACCGAACAAAGAACCAGGCAGTTAGGCATAAGACAAAGGCAGAAACGTGGTGAAGGGCTCGATTTTCATCAATTACGCGAATATCGAATGGGCGATAGTTTACGCCAAATTGATTGGCGTTCAACCTCTCGATTACGCAAAATCATTTCAAAAGAGTATCAACAGGAAAGAGATCAAAATATTATTTTTCTGGTTGATTCAGGGCGACGGATGCGAACCAAAGATGGAGAGCTTTCTCATTTTGATCAAGCCCTTAATGCGACTTTACTGGTTTCTCATATCGCACTTAAGCAAGGGGATGCGGTAGGACTAAAAGTATTCGGTGGAGCGGATCGATTTATCCTACCTAAAAAAGGCCCCTCCACCATCAGCGTGATGTTAAATCAGGTGTATGATCTACAACCAAGTAATCAGGCTTCTGATATTATTCAGGCTGCAGAAGAGCTGAATCAAGCTTTTAAAAAGCGTTCGTTAATCGTGGTCGTATCCAACATGCGAGTGGAAGACCAAACAGAACTCACCACTGCGGTTAAAATGCTAAAAAAACACCATTTGGTTTTATTATTAAATCTAAAAGAGCAAGCGCTAGAAGATTGTCTGGACGAGGAGATCTTTGATATGCGGGATACACTTCGTTACAGCCAAACCGTCAGCTATTTACAACAACGTGAACAACTCCATCGTTCTTTGACACATAGCGGCGTGATCGCAGTGGACAGCTTGCCAAAGCACTTAGCGGTAAATATGGCTAATCAGTACTTTGATATTAAAAGAAGTGGGCGGCTCTAATATAACCTCAGCCGCTAGAACCACTAGTCCTTTAGCTGGTCCCTGCTCAAAACAAATTCATCCTGTTTTCAAAAAATATATCCACTAATGCCGGGTCGAAATGTTTACCACTTTCTGCTCTTAGCAATTTCCAGATATCTTCATCGGACCATGTCTTTTTATAACAGCGTTCACTACCAAGGGCATCAAACACATCGCAAATCGCCAAAGTTCTGCCGTAAATAGGAATGTCCTGACCTTTTAGGGCTTTAGAATACCCGCTACCATCAAAATTTTCATGGTGGCTCAATGCTACACTGGCTGTAGCTTTTAATATCATGCCTCTGCATTTAACTCAGATTGCTTGTAAATACTGACATAATCATAAAGGTTTTAGTGAGTTTTCGAGATTTTCCTGAAATTTATGAGTTAAGTGCAGAGGCATGTTTAATATTGGCCGCTCAGAAAACTTGAGCATATCGTAACCGATCTCTGCGTGGGTTTTCATGATTTCCCATTCGTCTTTATTTAATTTACCCGGTTTATTCAGAATCGAATCAGGTATTCCGACTTTGTCTTTATAATTGCAACTGCAAGCAAATACTTGCAAAAACAAGATTGATTAACCTATACTTATGAATTAACCAAACCATCTGGAAAACACATGAGCAGCAATACCGCGGCTGATTTAACATTTGATTGGAAGAAAATTGGCTATTATTTACTTCTTTCACGGGCAATGGATGATATTGAAGAGCAAGAGCTGGTTCCAGCCAAGCTTGTTTTTAACCAGTTTTCTGCCAGAGGGCACGATTTAGCTCAGATCTTACTTGGTTCCTTACTCACTCACCCACATGATGGTGCGACTGGTTATTATCGCTCTCGTCCCTTTGTTTTATCACTTGGGCTGGATATTGAAGATGCGGTTGCCTCACCCATGGCTAAATCTGCGCTGGTGGCGACGAATGATGTACACTACATCAAACAGGCCGACCAGGAGGCACACGATGTGCTGATTTGCCTGCAACAGGGCAATCTGTTGTCGGACACGAACCGGATGCGCTATTCGGGCGACCAGTTCTATATGAAAAGC
>JAUUYO010000020.1 GCA_030590405.1 Kangiellaceae bacterium | reverse complement strand
TTAATGGATGAGTTTGTACAAAAATCAAACTTTAGGCGTTGCTCTGTGATTTTTATCGTTTAAGCGAAAGAAAAACTAAAAAGAATGACGTAGAGACGCAAAGTTTTTTTGCCAAAAGGCAATTTTTGAAACCAGTAAATCGGTTTTGGGTGAGTTAAGAATTCTAAATAGGGATTTGGGTACCCATAAAAACTTGCATTCAGGTTGTCTCAAGTTTACTGTGATTTTAGATAAAACGGGTTGGCTCGCAATAAATTTCTAAATCGGTGCAATTCACAATGGCTAAGTGCATTTCACGGATTTCTACTATCCAGAAAATATTATAAAAATTAACATGTCCTGGAACATTAACTAACCAGGACAATGTGATGAACATAATTTGCAAGGTACTAGCAGTCGTATTGTGGGTGAACCCCGCACTCGCACATTCAAGTGACAAGCCAAATACATTTGAATTTAAGTTGCATATCGAGTCAAAGCGCTTAAATGAATCGAGGCCTTTTCATATCCAACTACCAAAAAATTACTATCAAAACAAGCAACAAAATTTTCCTGTGCTCTATGTTCTCGATGGCGACAATCTTCAACATTCAGCGACGTTTACACAAAAATTTTTAGCTTCAAAACAGCATGTTCCGGAGAGGATTATTGTCTCTGTGCCGCATACGGGTGAACGTACAAGAGACTTTAGCCCTTACTTTCGATATAGCCAGAAAGTTAATCTAGGCGTCAATAATCTTCTATCTTTTATAAAAGATGAACTGATCCCTTTAGTCGATAAGCAATATCGCACTTCTGACTACCGAATACTGGCTGGTCACTCAAAAAGTGGTCTATTTGTCATTCATTCACTGATTCAAGAGCCAAAACTTTTTAGAGCGCACTTTGCGTTTAGCCCGTCGTTACATCACACACCTAAAATGCAGCAAGATATAGAAAGGTTTTTAAAAAATAGCTCAGAAGTAAATAGCTATTTGTACGTTAATGTTGGCGGTAGCGAATTCTTTAAAATTAAGGATGCAATTAATCTCGCTAAAGATAGCTTCCGTGAACTGTCTCCCAAAGGATTAAGACATCGCTTTGAATTGAGTGATCTAGATGGCCACCAAACAACGCCGCAAATTGGATTTCACCTGGCCTTTAAAAATCTCTACAAACCACATAAACTTGATTTTGGTTATAGTGATATGTCTTTTACAGAAGTGATACAGCACTTTGAAAATACATCGAAAGAGTTTGGTTATGTGGTAAAGCCAAATGTTAAAGAACTGCAAAGTATGCAAAGGTATTATTTTTCCATTGAACCTGGTGTAGAGACCTTGTCAAAAATACACCTAATCATGGAGCACTATTATCCGAGTGAGAAGCTTGTAGATAATAACAGTCGATTTTATATTCAGTGGCTTACAAATGGCGCGCAAAGTGGGTTTACATATCCTCCCAATGCTTACCCAGATGAAGGCGTGTTACACAAAGTCGCTCATTCTTACGCGGTAGAAAGTCAATTCACTGATGCTTTATTTGCAATAGATTTGGCTTTATCGATTTATCCAAAATCCTATAAGTCCTTTGAGTATAAAGCGAAATTACTTGAAAAGATGGGAAATCAAGCGCGAGCGTTAAAAGCCTATAAGCAAGCTTTAGAGCTAGCAGATAACCAAGATTCTCAGCAAAGAGAGTTGTATATGAATAAGATTGTTCAGCTACAAGCATCTACAACGGATGAAAGATAGCTCAGTTACATCAAGTTGCTTTTTGACTATAATCGCAGGCTAATCGCAAATTAATCGCAAACAAAGACCAAAAAGGAATACAGTTGAAAACCATTTTTTCATTTTTTTTGTGTTGCCTTACTTTGTCTCAGGTGTTGGCGGTTGAGGGGTTACCAGAATATAGCGGTAAAACGATTGATTTAACGACTTACCCGGCTGCGAAACTGTTTAAAGGTGCAAAGGAGTTAAAAGTAGCTGACAACTTAGATGTAAAGGGGATCTACAGTCGGGTATCGCAAGAAAAAACTAGCTGGTACCTGGAAATCGACTTCGCTATTAACCGTCAAAAAGCGCTTTCACAGGATACATGGTTGCAACTTAGGTCAAATGTTATCGCCGCGTCGATCTCAATAAATGGCCAGTTACTTTTTGAAAATGGCCAGGTTGGCGCTAGTCAAACTAGCGAGCTAGCGGGCAAAAGCCTGGTTCGTCAAAGTATTCCAGGTAAATGGCTTAAACCAGGTATCAATACCGTACAAGTCAATTTTTCGAACTTTAGTCATCAAAATGGCGCAATCTTTAGAGATATTAGCCTGGGGCCTTTATCTGACTTTCAACAGCAATCGCTGATAATGTCAACGGCACCACTGGTGCTATCTGGCGTCTTTTTATTTGCCGTGATAGCTAATTTGGGTTTTTATTTGGCATTGGGTAAAAATGCGGTATTCGCTGCTTTAGCCTTACTTTTCACGTCTTGCTTTACCTTGATGATAAATGATGCCCTGTATTGGAATGGCCTAACCAGTACAGTAAATCGATTGGATAACACAACACTTATCAGCCTAATTGAATATCTAATTTTTGCCAGCTTAATGCTAGTCTTATGCTTACATTTTAATTTCAGAGGAAAGAGCATCGCTTTTTGGTTTGCTCTCTATGTCACGCTAGCACTAGTTTGCTATCTCTTAATTTTATCGAAAACTATTTTTCTGTCTGCGTTGTTGATTGTTCTTAGTGCATATGCTCGAAAACATCAATGCAAAGATAGTGATGTAATGCTGGGCTTTTCGATATTTTTAACGAGTGTTGTTTTCATTGATCAAACCAACCTGTTAGATGATCAACAGTGGGTATATAGCAATTTCATTTTAACTTCATTTGTATATAAGGTAGATAACTTAGCCATCGCACTATTTGCCTTGCTGATGATAGTGATTACCTCGCGTCGGATTTTACGTAATTCGGTGTCACTGCATAAGGCTAGATTAGAGTTGGAGCAGCTGGAATTTCAATTTGTTCAGAAACATATTCAGCCTCACTTTTTAATGAATACGCTAATGTCGTTACAGCAATTGATCAAAAAAGATCAAAGCATGGCGGCTGAGTTAATCGATGCTTTGTCTGAAGAGTTTTATTTAATGACGCAAATGATCAAGAAGCCCGAAGTACCCATTGAGCAAGAAATCCAAATGTGCCGTCACTACTTAAAAATTATGTCCTTGCAGCATAAAGCGATTTATCAATTCGATGTAAAAGGGATTTCAGGTGACGAAACCATACCGCCAGCCATCTTTCATACAATTGTAGAAAACGGATTAACTCATGGTTTTACCGGCTCGCAGCAAGCTATATTTACATTAAGCAAAGAAGAAACCAGCGAAAAATGCATCTACAAGTTGTCGAACAATGGCCATCAAAGATCAATAGCTAATAGCAAACCAACAACAGGAAGCGGGATTAAGTATATTCAGTCTCGGCTGCAACAATGGCACCCGTTTACAAGTAAAGTTAGCTCCTATGGTGATGGCCAAGGTTGGCATACGGTTATTGAGTTGAAGCTATCATGAACACAATACTAATCGTCGAAGATATCCCTTTAGTTGCAGAAAGAGTTGCTGATCTTTGTCATCAGCACTTTCAATATTGTGATGTTCACCTTGTTAGTTCAACTCAAATGGCAAAAGAAAGCTTATCCCAACATCGATACGATCTTATGTTACTCGATTTGAATCTTAATGGTGATGATGGATTTAGCTTGCTCGAACACGCATCTTCAGCCTCTTTTCACACCATCATAATCACAGCTTCACCTGAAAAAGCTACCAAAGCCTTCGACTATGGTGTGTTGGATTTTATTACCAAACCTGTAACCGAAAAGCGATTTAAGCAAGCCATCGAGCGATATGAAAATGTGACGCAAAATTCCCGACAGCAAATCAGTCAGTTATCTATCAAACATAGCGGCAAGGTTATGTTTATTCCTGTCGAAGATATCCACTTTATTCAGGCTGCTGGCAACTATTCGGAAATTATTACCTATTCCAATCAAACCTTTTTGCATGACAAAAATATGGAACAACTTACTAAAATGCTGGCAACAAAGTTTGTACGCATCCATCGCTCCTATCTTGTCGAAAAAAACAAGATAGGAGCGATTTCGAATTACGGCTCAGGTAAATACAAAATTACCCTCAAATCTGGACAGCAATTGCCCCTTAGCCGCAGTGTTTATAAAGAAACGTTTAAAAAAGCTAACGCTTTGGTATCACTGCTGCCAATTTATCACTTTTTTTGAGCTTACGAAAAGTACACTCTTAAAAGATACTGTGAATGTCCGTAATCATTACAACCCATAAAACATCAAGTAACAAAATGACGCTTGTTTCTATAATTGGTAGCCCATATAGTGGTTGCCACTTTTTATTCTCCAGAATGAATAACATGAGACTTGATGGTCGGTTGCAAATTTTTCTCACCCTTTTCACCGTATTAACATTTACCAGTGCTTGTTCTGATCAAGCCAAACAGTCAGAGAGCAAAAACACACCTGTCGCCAAAATGGATTTACTGGTAACTACTCAGTGGTTGAGCGAACACTTAAACGATCCTGATCTGGTAGTGCTCGACAGCACCGTTCTTATTAAATTTGATGAAAAGGGTAAAATTAGCAGTGTTAATGGGCGGGCTAACTATGAGGCTGGCCATATTCCTTCGGCCGGTTTTGCTGATCTTCTGGATGAACTATCGGCTCAAGATACTTCGCTGGATTTTGTGATGCCAAGCCCAGAGCAATTTCGCGATGTTATGAGTAAACTCGGTGTCGGTAATGATTCTCGGGTGGTTATTTATAGCGCCCAGAATTCAGTCTGGGCAGCGCGCCTCTGGTGGATGCTGCGTTGGGCTGGTTTTGACCAGGCAGCGCTGCTCGATGGCGGACTTGAGGCCTGGAAAGCTGAAGGACGGTCGCTATCTACCGAACCATCCAACCGCCCGGCTAAACCCTTTACCCTTGCTCTCCGGCCGGAAGTGGTTGCCAAGCGCGACGAAGTGTTTGCCGCAATCGATAAACCTCAGGTGCAGATTATCGACGCCATGTCCGATGGCCACTATAAAGGACAGTTCTCGATGTATGCCAGACCCGGTCATATCACCAGCGCCACCAATACGCCCTCTTCCCTGTTGATGGACGAATCGGGTTATTACAAGTCATTTGATGAGCTGGATATGATGCACGAAGGTGACCGAAGCAATCGCGTGATTACTTATTGTGGTGGCGGTGTGGCCGCCTCATCGGTGGCTTTTATCATGCACCGATTGGGTTACAGCGATGTCTCCGTTTATATGGGATCGCTTCAGGAGTGGGCGGTTAATTCTGAAAATCCAATGACGGTCGATGTGCCATAAGTGAAAATGAATATGGAAACAGATTCGGCTTTGGAAACAGATTTGGATTTCAAAGTTGTTGAGCGGCTGGAATTAGAATTATCAGACAAGGATGTCCGAAAAGATCCTGAGCGACTTGCCGAAATCTTACATCAGGATTTTGAAGAAATCGGTAAGTCCGGCAGAGTTTTTAGCAAAAGCGCTATTCTCTCGTTGCTTACTAATGAAGAGCATCAGCCAATTACTTATAGCCAATTTAGATTTACCAAATTATCGGACAATTCTGTTTTGCTAAAGTATCAATCACATTGCAATGGTATCAGCGCCAGGCGAAGTTCTGTTTGGATTAAAAACAAGGATCATTGGCAAATTTTGTATCACCAAGGTACGGTCTGTTAATCAATAGGCCGAGACCTGCTCGCCTAATCATCTTTTCTTAACTCTTAACTATCTTAACCATCCACATCTAACCAGCTTATTTATAGAGCTTCTTTTTCAGATTATTATTTTATCAATATGTTTGCTAAACTGTTCAGCGCTCCAGCTAACGATATAGCGATTGGCTCTTCGGGATGGCACATGCTTTTATTTGGGCTAAATTAATGATTGGGAAAAACAATGGTTAAAAATAGATTTCTTTGGATTCTAATATCCTTACTGCTGATATCAAAGGTCAATGCCGTTGAGCTAGATTATTATCTACCGGACTCAAAACAATACGCTGCCGATATCCCAACGCCGCAAAGCTCGCTCGGTTATCAAGTGGGCGAATGGCACGCGCGGCCCGAACAAATCGAGCGCTATTTTTATCAGCTGGCGGAAAAATCCCCACGCGTTAAACTAGAAGTCTATGCCTATTCTCACGAAAAGCGTCCTTTGTTTTTGGCCTATATTTCTTCCGAAGAAAATATCAAAAACTTGGACAGCATTCGCCAGCAACATTTAAAAATGGAAAAACAAACTAATCGCCCAGCCGTCAGCTGGATGGGATATAGCGTGCATGGCAATGAGGCCAGTGGCAGCAACGCTTCTTTATTATTCGCCTACCATCTGGTCGCTGCACAGGATAAACAAACGCAGGCCCAACTCGACAATCAAGTTATCATTATCGACCCGATGCTTAATCCTGACGGTCTGGCGCGGTTCGCTCAATGGGCCAATATGTATAAAAGCAAAAATCCCAATAGCGATCCTAATACCAAAGAGCATAACGAAGCCTGGCCGAATGGCCGATCGAATCACTACTGGTTTGATTTAAACCGAGACTGGTTATTATTACAACATCCCGAATCGCAAGGTCGGGTGAAGATGTTTCATCAATGGAAACCAAATGTAGTCACTGATTTTCATGAGATGGGCACTGACAGTACTTATTTTTTTCAGCCGGGAGTTAAATCCAGACAAAATCCGCTCACTCCAAAAGAAAATTTTGAACTAACCGCTAAAATTTCCGAGTACCATGCGGCGGCACTGGATGAGATTGGTAGTTTGTATTTCAGTAAAGAGCGTTTTGATGATTTTTATTACGGCAAAGGTTCTACTTATCCCGATATCAATGGTTCGATAGGAATTTTGTTTGAGCAGGCTAGCGTAAGCGGTCATTTGCAAGAGTCGGTGAATGGTGATATCAGTTTTCCTTTTGCCATAAAAAATCACCTGACGACTTCTTTCTCAACTATTAAAGCGGTACAGGAAAATAAAAAAACCTTGTTACACTATCAAAGAAACTTCTACCAACAAGCCAAACTGAAGGCTAATACCAGTCGGATAAGAGCAGTTGTTTTTGGCTCTAACGATCCTTATAGACTCAATGAATTTAACAAAATACTCAGTAATCATCAAATCGAAGTGATGTCTCTTGGACAAGATCTAGAAATTAATGGTCACCAGTTTAAGCCCGATTCATCTTACATCGTCCCGCTAAAACAATCGCAATATTCATTGATTAATTCGATCTTTGAAAAACGAGAGCAATTTGAAGATAATACCTTTTATGATGTCTCAAGTTGGACCATGCCGCTCGCCTTTGATATCGATTATCAAATGGTGAGTCGTTCGGATTTTTCTCAAAAATTGTTAGCAAAAAAAATGAATGCGAGTAAAAGTCTGTTTGAAACCATCGACCAACAAACCGTTGCTCTGGCTTTTGATTGGAGAAATTTTGCCACCGCCAATTTACTCAATTATCTTCATCAAAATAAAATTTCAGTCAGGCTGGTAGGTAAACGTCTCAAAGTTGCCACTAACGATGGACACCAATATTTGAACAAAGGCGATCTGCTGGTGCCAGTTAGAACACAAGATTTTTCGCGTGATGAACTGACCCGATTGCTTTACAAAAAACTCGCCGAACTTAATCTTAATCCAACATTTATTCGTTCCGGTTTAGCCATCAGTGGGCCGGATCTGGGCAGTCCCAGTTTACCAATATTAAAAGCGGTTAAACCATTGATGATTATTGGTGAAGGCGTGAACAGCAGTCAGGCGGGTGAGGTCTGGCATTTAATGGATCAGAGATTAGAACAGAATTTAACCATGATGAGTATTGAGGTATTTTCTGATTTAGATGCTAACCAATATACCCATTTGATTTTAGTTGATGGAGAATATGAGTTTTCTGAAGAGATTCAACAGAAACTGGATTCCTGGATAAAGGCTGGCGGTATTTTAATCACCCAATCTCGCGGTTCGGCCTGGGTGGCAGAGCAAAACTGGTTGTCGAGTAAAGGCTCAAAGCTGGAGTCAGCACCAGATACCCAGCTGCGTTATGCGGATATGGATGAAACCCGATCGCTACATCATATTGGCGGAGCGATCGCCAGTACCAAAATAGATTTGAGTCATCCATTAGGTTACGGGCTATCAGATGAAAACTTGGCGATATTTAAAAGAGGGCAATTTAGTTTTTCTGAACCCAAAGAGTCTTTTGTTTCTTTTGCACGATTTAATAAAACACCATTACTGGCTGGATACATGTCTAAAGCCAATCAAAGTAATCTTGCTGGCGAAACCAGCATGTTAGTACAAGCGCATGGCAGCGGAAAAATTATCGCTTTTAGCGACGATATGAACTTTAGAGGTTTTTGGCTTGGCACCAGTCGGGTATTTGTCAATGCGCTTTATTTTGGCGACATTATAAGAGCGGTGGAAAAAAACAAAGAAGAGCCTGGGCAAAACAAGGAAGCTCAGGCAATCATTAAATTACTTAAAGATAAAAATATTAACTAAATTAGTTTCCAAATGGATATAAAAAATGAAAAAAACTTATCTACTATTCATCTCTTTATTGTCATTTGTTGCGAGTGCTGCTGACAATGTTAACTTGAAAAGCCTACAGACAAAATATAAGCTACAGAGCGGTTTTATTGGCCAGCTTTTTGATCAAGAAACTGGCAGGCTTTATCTGAAAATTGATAATCTAAACAATGAGTTTATCTATCAATCAAGCCTGCCTCAAGGGTTAGGTTCAAATGATATCGGGCTCGATAGAGGTCAATTAAGCGAAATTCGATTAGTCGAGTTTAATCGGGTTGGAAATAAACTGCTGTTAGTGCAAAAGAATACCCAATATCGAGCGATTTCTAACAACTTGCAAGAATCTCGATCGGTTCAACAGGCTTTTGCCTCTTCGATACTTTGGTCATTTCCAATTGTCGAGTCGCATAAATCCTGGCTATTGGTCGATGCCAGTGATTTTATTTTGCAAGACATCCACGGTGTGGTCAGAAAATTAGCAAAGCGAAAACAGGGCAACTTTAAGTGGGATAAAACTCGCTCCGCCATTTTTCTGCCTCGCTCAAAAAGCTTTCCTGACAATACCGAACTGGAAGCCAGCATTACTTTTACTTCTGATAAGCCCGGAAAATTCGTTCAACAGGCAGCAATTAATCCCTTTGTTGTTTCCTTGCGTATGCACCATAGTTTTATTCGGTTGCCTGAATCCGGATACCAACCAAGAAAATTTCATCCGCAAAGCGGCTTTTGGTCGTTTGAGTATCAAGACTACGCTCAGCCGATCAACCGACCAATTACACAGCGATTTATTGGTCGCCATCGTCTGCAAAAGAAAATTCCAGACGCGGCAATCAGTGAAGCGGTTAAACCGATTATTTATTATATCGACCCCGGCGCGCCAGAACCAATTAAGACTGCACTGATCACTGGTGCCTCCTGGTGGGATCAGGCATTTGAATCGATTGGTTATAAGAATGCCTTTCAAGTGAAAATCCTGCCGGACGATGCCGATCCAATGGATATTCGATACAACTTGATTCAATGGGTTCATCGGGCTACCCGTGGTTGGTCCTATGGTTTTGGGGTGACGGATCCTAGAAACGGTGAGATCATTAAGGGACACGTTACCCTAGGATCGCTGCGGGTTCGTCAGGATTACCTGATTGCTCAGGGCATGCTTTCCCGGTTTTCCGAGAATGATCCGCAAAGTCTTGAGCAAGATAAAGAACTCATGGATTTAGCGCTAGCACGGATCCGCCAGTTGGCCGCCCACGAAGTTGGGCATACTCTGGGACTTGCGCATAATTTTGCTGCGAGTACATTTAATCGGGCGTCGGTGATGGATTATCCGCATCCTATTTTTGAAATCGAAAAAAATCCTCAAACAAAACAAGACAAAATCGTCTCGGACAATGCCTATGCCGAAAATATCGGTCTATGGGACAAAGCGACCATTGCTTATGGTTATCAGTCTTTTGCCAAACAAAATGAACAAGCTGGACTCGCTAAGATTTTAGCCAGTAACCAACAAGCATCCATGTTATTTATTTCTGATCCTGATTCGCGAAGTATCAGTGATGCTCACCCCAGAGCGAGTTTGTGGGATAACGGAGCCAATACGATTGATGAGTTAGAAAGAGTGATTAAACTGCGTCAATTAGCCTTACGCAATTTTGGTGAAGCCAGTTTGCAGTCTGCTCGTCCTTACTCTGATCTGCAAGAAATATTAATGCCGGTTTATTATTTTCATCGATACCAGGCAACCGCCGCAGCTAAATGGTTGGGCGGAGTCGATTATGATTATTCAATGAAGGGGGGCGCTGAGAATGTCAATTTAGCGGCACCCGCTGATCCGAAAGAGCAGCAAAGGGCGCTGAAACTTTTGCTTAAAACACTCACTCCCGAATTTTTATCCATCGATAAAAAACTGCAACAACAGATATTTCCGAAAGCCCATGGTTACCGAGCAGATAGAGAAAGTTTAGTCGGTTATAGCGGAACTGTTTTTGACCCCATCGCCTTATCATCGGCATCAGTTCAACATAGTTTATCGTTGATACTTGAACCACATCGTTTAGCCAGGTTGCAGCAACAAAACATACAAAACCGACAGCATTTAAGCATTCGACAACTAACCACAAAACTGTATGAGCAACTCGTTAATCAACGTTATAAAAATACTGCGCGATTAATTCATCAAGCGAGTGTTGATTTGCTTTACTCAAACTACCTTAATCTGATCCACGATGCTGGTGTTTCTGCTACTGTAAAAATGGAAATTTATGCGGCATTAATGCAACAAAAAAATTATTTGCACAACAAAATAAAGCGGCTTAAACCGACCGCAGAATACTATCCATTTTATATTTACCAACTATCTAGACTAGAAAATATTTCTATAAAAAAGGAACCATTATTAAAGCTACCTGAAATGCCTCCAGGCTCGCCAATATAGACTAGGTAAAATATTAGGTCAGGTAAAATATCTGATAAAATAAACTCAATAGTAAGTTATTGTTGAGCTAACCTTTGAACTCTCCAATGGTTGACGACAAAGATCAGCCGAAAAATGTCTCATGTGGCAAAATAGAATTAAAATACTATCGCTTAGAACAATGGAAACCAGAATTGAAAATTAAGTGTCAAAATTTACAATTATTTGCCAAAATATCTCAAGGCTAGAAGCGCTGTTGTGAAGTGCTGTTATTTTCTTCTCCGGTGTTCTTATTTAGAATACGTGGTCTTTAATCTGAGCCAATAATTGAGTTGCCGTATTTTGCCAATAAATAACAGAATATTAAAATTAGCGACGAATCAAGAAGCTGGTATTTGTATCAAGTTTGCAGCCCCCGTTTGTTTAACGTCACTGAACTGTCTAACGTTAATTACTTATTTGGCAACCATTGAGGTGATAAGGGGAGTGCAACGTGGCTAATCTAGCTCTTGCGTCTTATGAACAATCTTTTGAGCTTTATTATGAGCCGGAATCAAAGGTTATGCATATTGATTTTACCGGTAACATGGAGCTTAAAGCCCTGATTGCAAGTTTTTCGGCTGTGATACGGCATGAAAATTTTTATATCAATATGCCTGCATGTTATGACTTTTCAAATGCCTTTATGGACATCGATATTAATTCAATTGAAGTTATCTTCCATTTTGTGGCTGGTTTAAGAGACAAAAGAGGTGATAGCTACCAACTGGCCTTTGTTTATGCCGATGAAATGACCAAAGCTCTGGTGGATTTCTACCGCCTGTTTTTTTCTCGCACTTCGATCGATGTTGAAATCTTTAATAATAAAGCAGATGCGATCGAGTGGATTAATGATGGTTGTCAGGCCGCCAGGATCAGTTATCTGGAATCTTAACCCGGGCTTTAAATAAGGCATCAATCACTCTCTTATCAGCTCTAAATGACTAGCTCGAAGTAGTCAGTTCAAGCTGATTAGCTCAAGGTGTTTCTGCCAAATTCCAGTTATTCGTTAATCCCAGCCAGATCAAGTAAAAAGGCATATTCTTTGGCGGCGTCGTGAAACGCTTTATAGCGACCAGATTTTCCGCCATGACCTACTTCCATATCAGTATCGAGTAACAGCAGATTATGATCGGTTTTTAGAGCGCGTAGCTTAGCCACCCATTTAGCCGGTTCCCAATATTGAACTTGTGAATCGTGCAGTCCGGTGGTGACTAACAAGTTGGGATAATCTTGTTTTATCACTTGATCGTAAGGCGAATAAGACAGCATATAATCATAAAAGGCTTTCTCATTTGGATTTCCCCATTCATCGTATTCGCCGGTGGTCAAAGGTATAGACTCATCCAACATGGTAGTGATCACATCGACAAAAGGCACCGCCGCGACGACCCCGTGAAAAAGTTCAGGGGCCATATTAACCACTCCGCCCATCAACAACCCGCCAGCGCTTCCACCCATGGCATAAACCTTATCGGCATCAGCATAACCTGATTTTACCAACGCCTTAGTGGCATCAATAAAGTCATTAAAGGTATTCATCTTGGTTAGCTTTTTACCATCTTCATACCATTGGCGGCCCAACATTTTGCTGCCCCGAATGTGCGAAATAGCAAATACAAATCCTCTGTCTAACAGGCTCAAGCGGGAAATGCTGAAACCTGGATCAATGGTGTAGCCGTATGAGCCGTAAGCATAATGCAAAATAGGATTTTTATTGTCCTTGTTAAACAGCTCTTTTCGATAAACCAGAGAAACGGGCACCTTTTTCCCATCTCTGGCCTCAATCATGATCCGTTCGCTGTGATAATTTTCAGGGTGAAACAGGCCTGGTACTTTATCCTGTTTTAACAACTTGCTGGTGTTTGTTTTTACCTCATATTGGTAAACCGAGTCCGGCGTAGTCATGCTGGCATAATGATAACGAATGGTGTTAGCGGCAGGCTCAGGGTTTGCGCCAATCGCTACAGTGTAGGCGGCTTCTTCAAATTCAACCTGCTGGAGCAAATGGCCCTGATGATCTCTTAAGCGAAGTTTTTCTAAGCCGTTAACTCGTTCATTGATCAATATGTAAGCGTCGAATAACTGAAAGTCTTGTAATAAGGTATCACTCTTGTGGGGGACTATTTCTAGCCAATGTTTTTTATCGCCAATTTTATTTTGCGGTACTTTAACCAGTTTTTCATTCAGCGCGTTAAAGTCCGTCATCACATAAAAATGCTGACCAATATGATCAACGGAATATTTATGATCCACTTCTCGAGCTAAAAATATCAAGGGTTTTTGTTGTGGATGATTTGCGTCGATAAAACGAACCTCACTATTCATGGTTGATGTGACGCTAATCGCAATGTATTTTTCGGAACGTGTCTTGTAGATACTGGTATAAAAGGTATTGTCTGTTTCTTCATAAACTAACACATCCTGATTTTGCTCAGTGTCTAATTGATGCCGGTAAACCTGATACTCTAATAAAGTATCGGGATCTTTTTTGACATAAAAAAGTGTTTTATTATCATTTGCCCATACGATCTCGCCAGAAGTATTTTTGATAACTTCCGGGTAGTATTTGCCTGTTGTGATATTTTTGACTCGGATTTCATATTGGCGACGACTGACATTGTCTTCAGAAATAGCCAGCAGAGTTTGGTCGGGACTAACCTCTAACGCGGCCAGATTGTAATATTCATGGTCTTTTGCCCGTTGATTTTGATCGAGCAATTGCTCTTCAGGCGCATTTAAATCGCCTTTTTGGCGAACATGAATGCGGTAGTCTTGCCCGGACTCATATTTGGACCAATACCAATAACCCTTATCGAATATCGGCACCGATTCTTTGCTGGGCTCTAAACGCTCGGTCATTTCCTGGTAGAGCTTTTCCTGTAAATCATCGGTATGGGCAAGCTGTTGTTTTGTGTAGGCATTTTCAGCTTGTAAATAGTCGATGACTTGCTGGTTTTGGCGTTTATCATCTCTTAGCCAATAATAATGGTCATTACGAGTTTGCTGATGTTTCTTGAGTAAGTGATCAACTGTTTTAGCGATTGGCGGTGATATATGATCAGTCATTTTCGACATAGAGGCCTCAGCAGGTTGTAATTCAGGTCGTTTTTTCTTGGCACTTTCATCCACACAAGCAGACAGAAAAGTGATCAGTAAACACAAAGTGATGGTTTTTAGTTGGTTTTTATCAGGCACGAATCATTTCCATATCGATTATCCGAGAATGATGTTATCATTCAGGCTGTCTATTTATAATATTCGTCTATTCTTAATAGTTTCCGAACTATTTGCAAGCTTCCATTTCTCGATTGGTGAACAACCAAGCTTTTTATACTCAGGTTAGCGATAAATAGGTTAAAATATATACTCCTGACAGGAGTTTTCTTCACTGAGACTTTCTTAATTGAGATTTTCCAGTTTTTGCTATTCAAATTAATTATTCAAAACAATCATTCAAATTATATGTCCAAAAAATCAAATAAAACATCAATGCCCGCAGAAGATCCTTTCTATCAACGAGAGTCTGAAAAATATGCTAACCCGATCCCCAGTCGAGAATTTATCCTCTCTTTTCTGGAAAACGCCGGAAGTCCGTTAAAATTTAAAGCCATTCAAAACGGCTTGTCTTTGTTTGACGATGAAGCGCTGATTGGGCTGGAACGTCGCTTAGGCGCGATGGTTCGCGATGGTCAAATCCATTGTGACCGTAAACGAGCTTATGGTGTCATCAATCGACTGGATTTAACCAAAGGTACCATTATTGGTCATAAAGACGGTTTTGGCTTCTTTAGTCCCGAACAAGGCGGTAAAGACTGGTTTGTCTCTGCCAGAGAAATGCGGCGAGTGTTTCCAGGGGAAAAGGTGCTAGTTCGAGAAAAAGGTCAAAGCCGGGATGGCAAAAAAGAAGCAGGCATTGTTGAAGTGCTGGAAGGCGATAATCCACTGCAAATTGTCGGACGTTTTCATATTGAAAACGGATTTACCTTTGTGACGCCGGAAGACCCTCGAATTTCTCAAGATATTCTTATTCCGCCCGATGATCCGATCAATGTAAAAAAAGACCAGGTCGTGGTGATCCAGTTAGCTACCCGACCGACCTTTAAGTCACAAGCGGTTGGGCGAGTGATCGAGGTCCTTGGCGATTATCTTGCTCCCGGTATGGAAATCGAAATTGCGATTGCCCAATATGGGATCAGAAATAGCTGGAACAATGACATCCATGATCAATTAAAAAAATTGCCAACCGAGGTTTTACCCTCTGAGCTAGAAGGACGAATCGACCTTCGTCACCTACCTTTGATCACCATCGACGGTGAAGACGCCAGAGATTTTGATGATGCGGTTTATTGCAAACCGAAAGCCTTAGGTGGCTGGAAGCTTTATGTGGCTATCGCCGATGTGAGCCATTATGTCAAACCGGATAGCGCATTAGACAGGGAAGCGGTCCTACGAGGTAATTCGGTATATTTCCCCAATTCGGTGGTGCCCATGTTGCCTGAGCAAGTATCTAATGGACTGTGCTCGCTAAAGCCAGAAGTCGATCGATTGTGCATGGTGTGCGAGATTAATATTGGTCGGGACGGTAAAGCGGGGCGGAGTAAATTTTATCCGGCGGTAATGCATTCTAAAGCGAGAATGACCTACAACAAAGTCTGGTCGATATTAGAAGAGGATAAGGAGCTTTGTAGTCAATACAAAGATCTCGTTAATCCCATTAAAGACTTACATAAGCTTTATCAGGCTCGCATAAAAGTTAAGAAAAAGCGGGGCGCGATCGAGTTTGAAACCACTGAAACCCAAATCAAATTCAATGATAACAAAAAGATTGATAAAATCATTCCTGTGATCCGCAATGATGCCCATAAGCTGATCGAAGAATGTATGATCTGTGCCAATGTAGCTGCGGCAGGTTTTTTTATTAAGAAAAAATTGCCGGGTTTGTTTCGAGTCCATCTTGGACCCAAAGAAAAAAAGCTGGAAGTACTGCGCTCTTATCTGGCCGAACTTGGTTTATTTATTACCGGGGGGAATGAACCGGACCCCAATATCTTTCGGCAATTCTTAGAGAGCATTCAGGATCGACCAGATGCTGAAAATATTCAAATCATGTTATTACGCTCAATGAGTCAAGCCGAATATTCGCCTGATAATGAAGGGCATTTTGGTTTGGCGTTTGATGCTTATACCCATTTTACTTCGCCGATCCGCCGTTATCCCGATCTGATCGTTCACCGCATTATCAAAGCGCAGGTAGCCGATAAAAAACTGCAATCGAACGATGAAAAGAAGCAGGTTAAAACGCTTTATACTTTAGATAAACTGTCATCAATCGGTCAGGCTAATTCAATCACCGAGCGCAATGCCGACCTGGCGACTCGCGATGTGATGGACTGGCTCAAATGTGAATATATGCAATCGCATATTGGCAACACCTATTCTGGAGAAGTCAGCAGCATTACTAATTTTGGTTTGTTCATTCGATTAAACGAAGTCTATGTAGAAGGTTTGATCCATGTGACCGAGTTAGGTAATGATTATTATCATTATGATCATGCCAGGCAAAAAATGTTAGGCGAGCGAACCGGACAGAGTTTTTCGGTCGGTGATGAGCTGGAAATACAGGTTGCCAATGTGGATATCGATTTAAGACGCATTGATTTTAGTTTGGTTGAGGACTCTACCGGGACGAGCAAAAACAATAAAGTCAGTGAGCGTGAAAAACTGTATGCCAACGCAAAGAGAAAGGTTAAAAAATCTCGCACCGATACTCATTCTGGTAGGGGCAGTAGCAAAAAAGAAAATACCAGTCGTTCAAAGACAAGTAGTCAGGTGAAAACCAAAGAATCTAAAAAACGAACGGGTAAAAAACAAACTTCGTCAAGAAGAGCGAAACCTTCCAGCAGGCGAAAAGGCTCAACCAAAGGCTAAGCTGTGACAAAAGGAATCAACCATAAATTATGAGTAATACAGATAAAATATTTGGTCTTCATGCTGTCGAAAGCGTGCTTGCCAGAAACCCTCAGAATGTTATTCAATTATTTTTGTTAAAAAATCGCAAAGATAAAGCGCTAACTAATATTGAAGATTTGGCCAAGCGAGCCGGGATAAAATGCCAAAGCATGGACCGCAAGAAAATGGATGATCGGGTTCATGGCAATCATCAAGGAGTGATTGCCGAAGTCAAAATAGCCGACGCGCTATTAAATGAATCACAATTATTAGAATTGGCCGAGAACAAAGAGAATCTCTTTTTACTGGTACTGGATGGAGTGACCGATCCCCACAATTTGGGTGCTTGTATACGCACCGCAGACGCCGCTGGAGTCGATGCCATCGTGGTGCCTAAAGATCGCTCAGCCTCAATGAATGCCACCGTTAGAAAAGTAGCTTGTGGAGCCGCTGAAAACGTACCTTTAGTAAAAGTGACTAATCTGGCCAGATTTTTAAAGCAATTAAAAGATGAGTATGTGTGGATTGTTGGCACAGCAGGTGAGGCAGAAAATCATATTTATCAAACTAAATTTCCGAAAAAACTGGCTTTAGTGATGGGTGCAGAAGGGGCAGGTATGAGACGCTTGACTCGGGACAATTGTGACGAATTGATAAAGATACCAATGAACGGAAGTGTCTCCAGCTTAAACGTGTCGGTAGCGACAGGGGTTTGCTTGTTTGAATATGTCCGTCAACAAAGCCTCATGGCTGAATAATAAAAAGGAAAAAGTATGAGTGTGAAATTTTTTGTGGGAGTTACTTTGAGCGCTTTTGTTATGGCTTGTTCTGATGGTGTTGAAATCAAAGACCAGACAGACAGTCGTGAAGCTCACAAAAGTGAAACAATGGCACAAGAAAATACCGCTAATAAACAGCAAGATCAAAATTTAAAATTCGAAGTGTTTAAAAATGATTTTATCGAAGCGTTATGGAAGATTAAGCCCGGTTATGCTTTATTTGCTGGATATTATAAGTACGATGATCTGCTGGTCGTACCTAATAAAAAACACCAGCAAGAAAATTTAAATTTTATTCAAGCGACCCTGAAGTCTTTGAAAAGTTTTGACCTGGATCAGTTAGACAATAATAATTCAAGTGACTATTTCATCATTAAAAATGAGATGGAATCATCTATCTGGTATATTAATGAGTTTCGATCGGGCGAGTGGGATCCTGCATCTTATAATGTTGCCAGAGCTTTTGGACTGATTTTAAATACAGAATACAAATCACTCGATGAGCGGTTAAAAGCCATTGCTAAAAGACTGGCAAATATTCCAGCCTATTATCAAACAGCCATAGAAAATATAACCACGCCAACCTTAGAGCACACTGCATTAGCCATTCAACAAAATAAAGGCGCACTGGGTGTTTTTAATAAAGATATTCCAGCGAGTCTGGAAAAATCTTCGCTTAGCGAAAATGAAAAAACAGCCATAAAATTCAAGCTTGATTTAGCCATTAAGGCAATTAACAGCTATGTTAGCTGGTTAGAAGATAAAAAAGAAAAAATTGCCGATGGTAGCGCTAGAGACTTCAGAATTGGTGCAGAGCTGTATGAAAAAAAATTCAAATTTGATATTTTCTCTGATTATACTGCCAAGGAATCCTATGATAAGGCCGTTGAAGCCAAGAAAAATCTACACATCAAAATGATCGAGATCACCAAATCGCTTTGGCCTAAATATTTTTCGAATAGTGCTTTCCCTGAAGATGAATTATTGGCAGTTAAGAAGCTCATAGAACATTTATCCGTCAAACACATCGATCGGGATGGATTTGTTAATGAGGTCAAACGACAAATTCCGATTTTACAAGCTTATATCAACCAGGCAGATTTATTAGATATGGATCTAAGCCGACCTTTAGTGGTGAGAGAAACGCCAGAATATCAGCGGGGGATCGCTGGTGCATCGGTGAATTCACCAGGGCCTTATGATGCAACAGCCAATACTTATTATAACGTCACACCGCTGGATGATTATACGGCTGAGCAAGCTGAAAGTTATTTGCGAGAATACAATCACTGGATCTTGCAAATTCTCAATATCCACGAAGCGTTGCCGGGACATTACGTGCAGTTAGTTCACGCCAATAAGTCACCGAGTATTATCAAATCAATTTTTGGAAACGGTGCAATGATTGAAGGTTGGGCGGTTTATTCTGAGCGTATGATGTTAGAGTCGGGGTATGGAAATCAAGAGCCAGAACTTTGGTTAATGTACAGCAAATGGAATATGAGAGTAGTGGTTAATACCATTTTGGATTACAGCGTTCAGGTGTTAGGTATGACTAAGGAGCAGGGCTTAGATTTATTAATGAATCAAGCCTTTCAAGAAAGAACCGAAGCCGAGGGCAAGTGGCGAAGAGCGACTTTAAGTCAGGTTCAATTGACCAGTTATTTTAACGGTTTTGCTGAGATTTATGAGTTTCGTGAATCGGTTAAAAAAGCCAAGGGTAGCGACTTTGATCTAAAAGCTTTTCACAATGAGTTTTTGAGTTTTGGTAGTGCGCCAGTTCCAATCATAAAAAAATTAATGCAAAAAAAATATCGAATAAAATAATAATCCAACTTGACTAAATAGCAATCTAATAGAACTCAAACGTTTCGTGTTATTGCGAGGAGGTAGGATGTAAAAACCTCCCTGCAATGACTATGAAAGAACAATAAATTTAGAGCCTGGAATTTAATTTTCTACAGAAAAGAAAAGGGGTGTGCGGCCGAGCAAGGTCAATAATTCCAGTGGGTGGAAATCCCATTCTGGCAAGGTAGGTCAACCACCAGATAGCCAATATTGGGCAGGCGAGAGTAATCTCAAATGTTAAGCACAATAGGCGCAAGCCTGTAGGCCGTAAGCGAAAGTTGAAGTGACCGCTCATGGGCAT
>JAUUYO010000010.1 GCA_030590405.1 Kangiellaceae bacterium | reverse complement strand
CGCAAAGTTTTTTTGCCAAAAGGCAATTTTTTGAACCAGCAAATCGATTTTGGGTGAGTTAAGAACTCTAAATAGGGATTTGGGTAGACAGCATTCTATGTTTTGTTAGGCTATATGCGTTTTTTTGGGGTTCTTTAGTCCCCAAAAATTGTTAGAATGCTGAAAATCCATGATCTCAACGGAATAATAAATTGGAACAATCAGTATTTAACCGACTGCTTACTCATGAAATCGAGCAAATGTGCCAATTTGCCCTGGAAGAAGATCTGGGTGGTAAACACAACTGCGACATCACCGCAGAGCTTATCGCTGCCGATTGCAACGCCACCGCGAAACTCATTACCCGTGAAAATGGCATCCTTTGCGGAACTCGCTGGGTAGAGACGATTTTTGAGATATTGGCAACTAACGACAAAAATAAAAATAGGGTTGATATAAAATGGTTACTTAGAGACGGCGAGTCCATGCAAGCAGACCAAGAGATCTGCGAGCTATCTGGAAATGCCAGACAAATGCTGACAGGCGAACGAAGCGCGATGAATTTTCTTCAGTCGTTATCTGCCACCGCCACCTTGACTCAACAATACATAAAAACAATGAACAGTGATACATGCCATCTGTTAGATACCAGAAAAACCATCCCAGGGATGCGTTTTGGGCAAAAATACGCCGTTTCTTGCGGCGGCGGCACTAATCACCGTATTGGCCTGTCCGATGCTTTCTTGATCAAAGAAAACCATATTATGGCTTGTGGTGGGATAGAGCAAGCTTTAAAGCAAGCGATCACTAACCACCCTGATAAGTTACTAGAAATTGAGGTTGAATCGATAGATGAATTATACCAGGCGTTAGCCGGTAACGCCGAAGTGATTATGTTGGATAATTTTAGTCTTGCGGATATGCGAGAAGCGCGCTCTATTGTTGACAAAAGTGAACGGCGGAAGGGACAAGCCAAGTTAGAAGCTTCTGGTAATGTGAATTTGGCTACTATTGCTGATATTGCTGGAACTGGGGTTGATTATATCTCTGTTGGCGCGTTGACTAAGGACATTAAAGCGGTGGATTTGTCTTTGCGGGTTCAGTTGGGTTAAACTTATTTTCGTAATCAAACGACTGGAAACACCTTATGCCTACCGTTAATCTAAAAAACAAAATCAGCGAAGAGGAATATCTCAAAGGCGAATTAGCTGCTGATTTTAAGCACGAATTCGTTGACGGGCAAGTCTTTGCTATGGCAGGAGCCAGCAAAAATCATGAACGTATATCTCTTAACATTTCCTCTCTACTAAATATCGGATTAAAAGACTCTCCATGTGAGCCTTTTGGTTCTGATATTAAAGTAAGAACGCCAACGGGAAACTACCGTTATCCAGACTGCATGGTAGTCTGCGATGATGATACTGAAAATGAATATTATACAGAAAATCCGACAATTCTGGTCGAAGTCATTTCTCGTTCAACTCGCAAAATAGACGAACAAATCAAGCGCATGGAATACATCAATATACCGAGTTTAAAAGAATATGCTCTAATTGAACAAGATTTTGTGGACGTTACCGTTTACCGCAAAAGCGACCAATGGCGGCCTACCCACTATTTTCTGGGAGATGATATTTTATTTGAATCTATTGAGCTAACTTTATCTGTGGAGGAAGTTTACCATCGGGTTGTTAATCAGGATATGGCTGAGTTTCTTGAAGTGCAAAAAACGGAATGAAGCAAAAAAAAATAGCATAGCCAACTTGACTCATTTATTTTCTTCGTCCTTTCCCCTCTAAATCACTATATGTTTTTATCTCTTTCTCACAACTCGTCGCAAATGAATGCTCTTACTGCACTTATACCTGCACGTACCAAAATGTGACACCGCTTGCCTTTTAGTGACGCAGAATGTCACCTCATCTTGATGGAGAAGCACCTTGAACCATACATTCATTTAATCAAACCGGAAATGTTTGAGACGTAAGTCACATTAACATATTAATAAGAACGCCTACCAAACTAAGCTTATAACAACTAATCCATTGTTATAATTGAATTTTTTATCACCTTGCTCTCACATTTATATTTTCACTCCACGCCCCCTTATTTTTGCACCAAATAGCTCTACCATGGCATCATCTTTGCATTTAACAGAACTACTAAGATTTTTTCTTGATGTTTCAAAGAAATAGTCTACGTTTTATAAGGACATTTTTGTAATTAAGGAAGCCTATTTCCTTGAAACATTTAATTTAACTAACAGAGGATTTACCTATGAAAAAAGCACAATCAGGTTTTACATTAATTGAATTGATGATCGTTATTGCGATTATTGGTATTTTGGCGGCAATCGCATTGCCTGCTTATCAGGATTATACGGTTAGGACAAAAGTTTCTGAAGGAGCCATTGCAGCTAGTGCGTTGAAAGTTGGCGTCGTGGAAGCATTTTCTGATCGTGGAGTGGCAGGTATCGCAAGATACTCAGTTCAAATAGGTATTGAAGAGCCAGACCTATTAACCGATAAAATTTCGGCTGTGAGTGTTAATGCTGTCACCGGAGAAATTTCCGTAACATTGGGTGGTATAGCTCAACTTACAGCTGGTAATGTACTTGGCTTTATGCCGTCAATCCAAGGCAATGGTGTAACAGATATCAACTCTTCAGGTACTGTCGCTTGGGCTTGTAGTACAAATCCACCAGCATCTACTGGCGGCGGAACAACACCTCTTGCAAGTACACTTACTAGCATCGATAATAGATATTTACCCTCTAATTGTCGTAATTAATTTATTAACATAAATTGAGCAAAAAAGGGCTATTGTCAGCCCTTTTTTTATTACGCCAATTGACTGCATTTCCAAAATTAACGAATATTCAATTTATCTGAAAACGGCTACTGACCGAATAATACCTATGAACAATTTATAAGTAGAGTAAATACACATTAAGTAACTTCTCAATAAGTCGGGGCAAAGGATAGTTGATTTATATAAATCTAAGTTCATTGTTCCGAGAGAAATAATCAAAAATATCGTTATTGATTCGTTAAATAGTCCATTTTTTACTTGACAGATTTTTTCGTGAAAATGTCAAAAATTAAGTTGATGAGCAAGTTGTGGTTATTTCCTACACTCAAGATCCTACAAACCTCCAAGCTGATCTTATTCTTTTCTCGGCATACCCCTCTCACCATAAAATTTCTCACCCCCCTTAAATGATCGCTCAGGCGGTTAATTTGCGCCTAAAAAAACAGTGAGACAAGATCCGGTGAAACGCTAAAAGTTCATTTAATTTCTAGATTGATTGGCGATCAAAAAACAGTTGTATATAACTAAAAGCATGATCCGCCCCTGGGGCTGGTGAGCAGGGCGTTGGATATTTACCCGAACTGATCAAAGAACGTGCTACTACCATTGTTCCAGTTTAAACCTAAATAAAACCAACTATTCCAACGTTGAGTTCCGTATGCATTTCCATGTAAGAGCATGGGAACGAGGAACCATACGCCCCGACTTATTGAGAAGTTACCACATTAACCTATAACCTAACGTTATTAAACGATATTTTTAGATTAAAAACGTGTTAAAAACACTAAAAACTACTATAATCGATAGTAGACTCTCATAAAGATAAACATTAAATTCATATTTATGGCAACAGCTCAACCTAACCTTATATTAAGTGGTCTTGCGAGAAAACTCATTCAAGATGGCTTCCTAGACGAACCTACAGCTTTAGATGCCGTAGCGAATGCACAAAAGAATAAAGTCAACCTGGTTTCTTATCTGGTTGAAAACAATTTCGCTGATTCTAAATCCATAGCTGTAGCAGCTTCGGTCGAATTCGGCGTCCCGCTTTTTGATGTAAATGCTATAGATTTTGAGCAAATAGCCACTTCATCCGTAAGCGAATCTTTAATAAAAAAACATCATGCTATCCCTTTATTTAAGAGAGGCAAAAGACTTTACGTTGGAGTTTCAGATCCGACAAATTTATCCGCATTAGATGAATTCAAGTTTCATTCAGGATTAACTACAGAAGCTGTATTGCTAGAAGAATCCAAACTAACTTCCCTGATCGATAAAATAATAGAAGAAAAAGAAAGCGAAGATATGGGCAACTTCGGTGACGATGCTTTTGACGATTTAGATTTAGAAACTGTAGATGAAGATGCAAACAAAGAAGATGATGATTCTGCTGCTGATGAAGCCCCTATCGTCCGATTCGTCAATAAAATCTTGCTTGATGCCATTAAAAAAGGTGCCTCCGATCTTCACTTTGAACCCTATGAGAAGAGGTATCGAGTTCGGTTTAGAATTGATGGAATCCTTTCGGAAGTTGCCAGCCCACCGATCAATTTATCGGTAAGAATAGCGGCCAGACTTAAAGTTATGTCCCGATTAGATATTTCTGAGAAGCGCGTTCCACAGGATGGTAGAATAAAACTTAAGCTATCTAAAACGAAATCCATTGACTTTCGTGTGAGCACATTACCGACATTATTCGGTGAAAAAATCGTAATGCGGATATTAGATTCCGCAGCTGCACAGCTTGGAATTGACGTACTGGGATATGAAGAAGAACAAAAAAAATTATTTATGGAGGCTATTCATAAACCACAAGGAATGGTTTTAGTTACAGGCCCCACGGGTAGTGGTAAGACAGTTTCTTTGTATACTGCAGTAAACATTATCAATACAGTAGAGACCAATATTTCAACTGCTGAAGATCCGGTAGAAATCAATTTGGAAGGAGTTAATCAGGTAAATGTTAACCCCAAACAAGGCCTAACCTTTGCGTCAGCATTACGGTCATTCTTACGTCAAGATCCAGATATTGTACTAGTTGGTGAGATCCGAGACTTAGAAACAGCAGAAATTGCTATAAAAGCCGCGCAAACAGGCCATTTAGTTTTATCAACATTGCATACTAATAGCGCGCCAGAAACCATTACGCGAATGATTAATATGGGGGTTCCTGCCTTTAATATTGCAACCAGTGTCAATTTAGTGATTGCACAACGACTAGCGAGAAGGCTTTGTGACAACTGCAAAAATGAAGTTAAACTCCCCAAAGATATCTACCTTGAAGCCGGTTTCAAGCCAGAAGAAATAGGAACCTTTAAAAACTATGAACCAGTCGGTTGTGATAAATGTACAAACGGCTATAAAGGACGTGTTGGTGTTTACCAAGTAATGAAGTTTTCAGCGGCAATGGGACAAATACTAATGGAAGGCGGAAATGCACTCGATATTGCCAACCAAGCAGAAAAAGAGGGAGTAGATGATTTACACCGTTCTGCGTTAAGAAAAGTCATGCAAGGAGTGACTTCTCTTGAAGAAGTCAGCCGTGTGACACAGCACTAAAAACTAAGTTCTCAACACTAAATTTTTAGTCGTTAGCTTATTACTAATTAATAATTTTTAGGTCTCGTAACTCGTAACTCGAGTCTCGCGACTGTTTTTTACTGAAGGATTCTCTTATGGCTGTCCAAGCGATTAAAAAAGACAGAAAGGCCACCGTTAAACGGTCGAAAGCAGCAAAAGCGCCTAAACAATTTAAATTCAAATGGGAAGGTGCTGACAAAAAGGGACAAAAAGTCAAAGGAGAAATGACTGCTGAAACTCCAGCAATCATCAAAGCGCAGCTTCGTAAACAAGGCATTAGTCCGTTAAAGGTCAATAAGATCGCCTCTCCTATGTTTGGTGGAGGCAAAGGAAAGCCTATAGAAGCATCCGATGTCGCGATGTTCTCTCGCCAAATTGCCACAATGATGAAAGCCGGTGTGCCCCTTGTACAGTCGTTTGATATTATAGGAAGAGGAAATGAAAAACCATTAGTTCAAGATTTACTGCTAGGAATAAAGCGGACATCGAGTCAGGACAAACTATGGCGGATTCCTTAAGAAAACATCCTAAACAATTCGATGATTTATTTTGTGATTTGGTTGATGCTGGAGAACAATCAGGTTCTTTGGAGGGAATGCTTGATAGAATAGCAATGTACAAAGAAAAAAGTGAAGCATTAAAATCCAAAATTAAAAAAGCCCTAAACTATCCAATTGCAGTTCTTGCTATCGCTGCAATCGTAACATCTATTCTATTAGTCAAAGTTGTGCCACAGTTTGCTGAAATTTTTGAAGGATTTGGTGCACAATTACCTGCCTTTACATTATTCGTAATGGGGATTTCTGATTTTATGGTTGCCTATTGGTGGATGTTTTTGTTTGGCACAATTGGCTTCGTTATTATATATAAGAAAATGTTAGAGAAATCGAAAGCTATGCGTGATCGACAGGATAAGGCATTATTAAAAACGCCCGTTATCGGAGAAATTCTGCATAAAGCCGCGATTGCTAGATTCACTAGAACCTTGTCGACGACATTTGCGGCTGGTGTCCCACTAGTTGACGCGTTGGAGTCTGCGGCGGGAGCATCGGGCAATGCTCTATACAGGGATGCAATTCTTAAGATTAAGGCTGACGTAACCACCGGTATGCAAATGAATATGGCGATGCAATCCACTGGTGTTTTTCCAAATATGGTTGTGCAGATGATCGCGATAGGTGAAGAATCTGGTTCTATTGACGCAATGCTAAGTAAAGTAGCAGAGATCTATGAACAACAGGTCGATGATGCCGTTGATGGACTAAGTTCATTATTAGAACCGGTGATTATGTCAATTTTAGGCGTATTAGTTGGTGGCCTTATAGTAGCTATGTATTTACCAATATTTCAAATGGGTCAAGTTATATAAGTCGCTTGTTCAGGGAGCAGGATCGGCGGAGCGAGCCAGTTCCTAGCTCTAGTAAAAAAATAGTATTAAGTATTTATTTTAACAATGAGCCTTCTACTCAGAACGCTCATTGTTGACATAACGACCATCCTCCTATCAAATCCGGAATTAAATCCTCTATGCAAAACATCATCTTAGTGTTAGAAACCAATCTAACTGTACTAATTACCATTTGCTTAATTTTCGGCCTACTGGTCGGCAGCTTCCTGAACGTCGTCATCTTCCGTTACCCCATCATGCTTTTCAGAGAGTGGGAAGAGATGGCCAAAGATATCCTCAAAGACAGAGGCTTTAAAATATCCGCGCCAAAAGATCCATTTGATAAGCAACCAGAAAAATTCAATCTAGTGGTGCCCCGCTCCGCTTGTCCAAAGTGCGGTCATAAGATCACCAGTCTGGAAAACATCCCGCTGATTAGTTACTTATTTCTAAAAGGCAAATGCAGAGATTGCAAAAACCCAATATCGATCCGCTATCCTTTTGTTGAATTATTAACCGGTATCTGTTTCGCTCTAACCGCCAATCATTTTGGTTTTGGTTGGCCTTTGTTAGCTGCATTGGTCATAACTGGCTATTTTGTAGCTATGAGTTTTATTGATATCGACCACCAAATACTGCCAGACACCATGACCTTACCTTTAGTCTGGTTTGCCTTGCTTTGTTCATTTCAATCACTTTTTATCTCTCTGCAAGATGCTGTTATCGGCGCGTTAGTCGGCTACCTCATCCTTTGGAGTATCTACTGGCTATTTAAATTAATCACTGGCAAAGAAGGCATGGGTTATGGCGATTTTAAGCTATTGGCAGTCATCGGGGCACTGGTTGGCTGGCAGCAGGTGGGATTAGTGGTGATTCTTTCTGCTGGTGTGGGGGCGATTATTGGCGGTTTGTTATTGGCTATTCAAAAAAAGGGGAAAGAGACTAAGATCCCGTTTGGCCCCTACTTGGCGGTGGCTGGATGGATCACACTACTTTGGGGTGATGTGATTATTGCCAAGTATATGGCGTTTTCTGGGTTATAGGTTACACAGAATTATTTACAGAATCTCTATTGCTGATCTTTCATTATTCAACACTGTAGCAGCTTCCCTTTAGATTTAATCACCGCTTTTTGCAATTTTTTATCTAATGTCGCCAAAGGACAGTCATATTTTTTTGCTAACAATGCATAGTTTGCGTCATAACTTGAAATGTTGTTCGCCATGGAAAACTGAAAAAGTTCAACAGGATCAAAGCGACTATCAATGACGCTGAATAATTCAAATGCCCTAGCTAGTTTCTCACAGGCTAAAGACATAGAAAATTCCTGTTTCTTCACGTAATTTGCGACTACGAAGCTGGATTCACTGACCCACAGAGACGGCACAATAGCCTTCAAACCGCCTATTTTCATTTGCTTTAACACTGCTACCGCAAACTTCAGGTCGCTTTGCGAGCCATCACCAAATATCCATCGCATAACAACACTGTTATCCAAGACTAATAAACTATCATTATGCTCTATGGACAACGGTTCCCTATATCCCACGCTTCCTTCCTTCTTCGATTACCTTTTCTATTGATTCCGATACCTTAACTGGTGGATTATTCAAAAAATAGTCTATGGCATTTTCTCTAACCTTGTTTTCATTGATCGATACAATTTCAGCAACTGGTTTACCGTGCTTTAGAACCGTCACAGATTCTCCCGATTCAGCTACTTGATTAATAATGGCATTGGCTTTTTTGTTAAGCTCTGCCATAGTGACATTTTGAGTCATCATTTCTCTCCTGATTATGTATTCCATCAACAGAATATACGTAGTATAGTACGTACTTAATATTTTTAGCAACTAATGAAAAGCAAAATGAGCAAGTGGCCATGTTAAAAATTGGACTAACGGGCGGGATCGCCTCGGGAAAATCGCAGGTTTGCCGGTATTTTATCGAATTGGATGCCCACATCATTGACTCGGATAAAGTAGCCCGTGAGCTATTTAAACCAAAGTCGTCACATTTAGAAACCCTGAGAGCACATTTCGGCCACAGTATTTTTTTATCCAGCGGCGAACTGGATCGCAAAGCGCTAGGCAAAATTGTCTTTACTGACCAACGACAACTCGACTGGCTAAATCACTTTACCCATCCATTGATCAGTACTGAAATGAAGCGACAACTTGCCAACAGCCACTCAAGTTATGTGGTACTGGATATTCCATTATTGATTGATAAACAAGGAAAAATACCGGACCATCTCAATTCATTGATCGACCGAGTTTTGGTCATCAATACCAAGTTGGAAATCCAAATAGACCGAATAATAAAGCGTGATAAGATATCCAAAAAAGAAGCGCTCAACATTATCGATGCACAATCGAGCCTACAGCAAAAATTAAAGTTGGCCGATGATATCATCGACAACAATGGCAGCCTGCAAAGTCTGAAACAACAGGTCAATCAATTCCATGAACAATATCTTACGCAAGGAATGCAAGTATGACTTTATCCGGTCAAAGTAACGCCACTCAAAAGAACATCTTGTTTGAATATCCCCTTCAGGAGAATATTCGCAGTTATTTGCGGCTTGAATCTTTGTTTAAACAATTCCAAAGAAATTGCCTAGCCTCGGATAAAGACAATCACCTTCATGCGCTCAAACTATTATTTGAAATACTGGAAATTCTAGAACGAGGTGATATTCGTGCCGAACTGATCAAAGAGCTATCTAGACTCATGGAGTACTTTCATCAGTTAGAAGCCAGCCCCGACGTAGATACATCAAAACTAAGCAATTTTCTAGAAAAAATTAAACAACTTCACCAATGGACCCATAACTACCAAGGCAAATTTGGTGAGTCGATACGTAAACATCCGTTCATTGAATCGGTAAAACATCGAACGAGTATACCTGGGGGAAGTTGCTCTTTTGATTGTCCAGAATTGCATTTATTCCTGAATAAACCGTATGAAATACGTCAGAAAGAACTCAAATCATGGATAACGGATATTAAAGGCGTCGAAACTGGCGTCGATGTGATCTTACGATTAATCAGAGACAACGGTCCGTGGCAAACAGAAAATGCGCCTTTAGGTAGCTTTATTCTGGAAACTTCGAAACAACCTTTGAAATTATTAAGGATTAGAAAGGTGGAACATGCCGACACTTTCCCAGAATTTAGCTGTGGAAAACACCGCAGTAGTATTCATTTTATGACATTGAATACTCAACATAAAAAAATACCAATCAATACTAAGGTAAAATTTGAACTGGCTTGCTGTAATTGAAAATTAAATTCCAGGCTCTAAATTTAAGGCCTGAATTCTAAGCGCCCCTTCGACTCCGCTCTGGAACCGAGAGGGGCACATGCTACTTACCCTCTTCTCTTTACTAACCCCAAAAGCCCTAGGAAAATCACACTCCAACCAAATGAACCACCTCCTCCGTGGACGACAATATCAACTTCGGTTTCAGGTCTATCATTATTGGTCGATTCAATCGGTAAAGAAACCAATGATGAAAACTCATCCGCCGCATCGGCTATCACTTCACCCGTCAACGCATCGATCAAGTTAATTTGAATATCGTAATACCCTGCAGGATAACCCTCATTAAAGGTTAGATCGACAAATTCGGTTTGATTTCCTAAGGTGAAATCGTCAGAAAATAAAGCTTGTTGCCACCCTTCAGCTCGGTTAATCATCACGATTTCTGCATAAACAGTATCACCACTATATTGAGTTTCGATATCATATTCCAGAGTCAAATCAGTATAAAATCCATCAGCATCGGAATCACCGAATAAACGACTACCCACATAACTAATTAAGGTATCGCTGATCTCATCTTCCAATGGTAAAGCAAAAAGATCGGCATCTTCATTGGGTCCAACAGTCGCTACAATATCGTCGAAGCCAACTTCAAACAGGTCAATTAAAAAATCGTACTCGTTGGCGGGAAAGTCTGAGGTCAAGTTAAAAGTAACGCTATACTCGTCATCACTATCATTGGAAAAAATAGTAAAATCTTCAGTCACGAAAAATTCGGTCCAGGGACCACCATTTTCACTATAATAAATAATCGCATAAACATCCTTAAATGCCGCACTATCAAAATCAGCATCAAAATCAATGCCGAACTGGCTATAATAACCATCGCCATCTAAGTCAACATCCAGAAAACTGGTCGCCGAATAAAATGAGAATCCAAATGCTTGACTCGAAAGCACCGGGAGTTCACTTCTAAACTTCTTTGGGCTAGCGGCACTTTTTAAAGCTAGCTCAGCAATTCTGCTCTTATTAAGCTGACTTCTCCGACTGATTAATATTTGACCATCATTTTTGCTCAACAGTTCTTTCTGGCCAATCTTTTTCTGAATAAGACTTTTTTGACCGAGTCTTTTTTGACTAAGACTTTTTTGATCAGACTCTTTACGACCAACGGTGGCCTTAATCGATGGATTAAAACTAGCCAACTTATCATGTGCAGAAGAGCTACTCCCAGTGCTGGCTGGGATAGAATTTTCTGCTGCGCTCAAATAGCTTGAGCTTAAGGAAAATACAATTATTGCCAATAAATTCTTCATGATTTTCTCCAGATACGTCTTTTTAATACTGTAAATAAACACAACTCTTATCGCTTTATGGTGCGATTTTGTCTATTAAAGCTTAATTATACTGAACAAAGCCTGAATTCTAAACCAATCTAAAATGATGCACTTGATTCCTGGGCCTTTTAATCTTTCATAGCTCACCGATGTTGAGCGATGAAAGGCCTCAAGGCACGGAAAGGTACTCAGCTTATATCCGTGTTATAGTTGCGATATAAGAATTATTCTAAATCTAGATCATTCTAGTTTACTTCTAATCCTCCAGATAATTATGGGAAATCCTATGAAAAACAAAAATATTGGCTATGTCTCACTCGTGGTACTGGTTATGTTTGCAAGCGGTTGCAGCGATAAATCAACTGTTCCAAAAGTAGAGCCTACTACCGAAAAACAAGCTGTCACACAAAAAGAGAGTGCTCAAAAAAACACTCCAGTCAAACAAAACCCTCGATTCGATATATATAAAAAAGTTAAGTTAACCAGTGACTTAAGTCATCTCAACCAAAGTCAAAGAAAAATGATTGGCTTATTAATAGATGCTTCCAAAATTATGGATGAGCTCTACTGGCAACAGGCTTATGGCGATAAGCATCAACTATTAAATTCGATCACCGACGAAAAGGCTCGTCAGTTCGCCGATATAAACTATGGCCCCTGGGATCGTTTAGCTGGTGACCAGTCATTTCTGACAGAATTTTCCGAAAAACCATTAGGTGCCAATTTTTATCCCGCTGATATGACCAAACAAGAGTTTTCTAGCGCCAATATCGATGATGCAAAAGGACTCTATTCGGTTGTTAAACGCAATGAACAAGGGCAATTATTTACCATCCCATTCCACAAGCTATATGCAGAAAAACTTGTAGAGACAGGAAAAATTCTGATAGAAGCCTCCACCTTTGCCGAAGATAAAGAATTCAAAAATTATCTGACCATGCGCGCTGAAGCATTAATTTCTGATAACTTTCAAGCCAGCGATTTCGCCTGGATGGATATGAAAAATAATCCAGTTGAGCTGGTTATCGGTCCAATCGAAACTTATGAAGATTTATTATTTGGTTATCGCGCCGCTTATGAATCTTATGTTTTGATCAAAGATTTATCCTGGAGCGAAAAGCTGTCTCGATTTGCCGCCTTTTTACCAAAGCTGCAAAAAGGCTTACCCGTCGATAAAAAATATAAACAGGAAACTCCGGGAACCGATTCAGATCTAAACGCTTATGATGTCGTCTATTATGCCGGTCACAGTAATGCTGGTTCAAAAACCATCGCCATCAACCTGCCTAATGACGAACAGGTTCAACTAGCCAAAGGTACGCGTCGCTTACAGCTTAAAAATGCCATGAAAGCAAAATTCGACCACATACTGGCCCCCATTGCGGGAGAATTGATCGCCGAAGATCAGCGTCAATTTATCACCTTTGATGCTTTTTTTGCCAACACTATGTTTCATGAAGTCGCCCATGGTCTGGGAATAAAAAACACACTCGACGGTTCAGGTACGGTAAGAAATAGCCTGAAAGAAACAGCATCCTCATTGGAAGAAGGTAAAGCAGATATTCTGGGCTTGTACATGGTTTCCGAACTCTATAAGTCAGGCGATTTGACACAAGGAAAAATCATGGATAACTATGTGACGTTTCTAGCTGGGATTTTTCGTTCAGTTCGTTTCGGCGCATCCAGCGCTCACGGCAAGGCTAATATGGTCCGGTTTAATTTCTTCAAAGAATTAGGCGCATTTAGTCGTGATGATGCTAGTGGCCGTTACAGCGTTAATTTTGACAAAATGACGATTGCCATGAATGAACTTTCAAAACTGATCCTCACCCTTCAGGGCGATGGTGATTATGAAGGTGCAGTGAAGTTACTCGCGACTAAAGGTGTAATCACAAAGCAATTAGCAGCTGATTTAGCTTTGCTAGAAAAAGCTAACATTCCAGTCGATATTGTTTTTGAACAAGGTAAAGAGGTTTTGGGATTGTAAAATATCTGTAGGTCGGGAAAGGCTTCCCGACCTACAAAAATTTAGCTCCTCAATCAAATATTAAAATCATTGAGATTAACCATGGATATAGAAAATAAAATCATCGCTATCACTGGCGCAGCGCAAGGACTCGGTGCCAGCATAGCCAAATGCCTTGGTAATCAGGGCGCAACTCTTGCGTTAATTGATTTAAACGAAGAGAAGCTACGCGCTTTGCAACAAGAGTTAAGAAACAATGAGATCAACTCCGAAATCTACCTGGCCGATATATCTAATGAACAGCAAGTCATTAAAGTCATTGCTGAAATCGAACGGCATTTTTCACGAATAGATGGCCTTATTAATAATGCCGGCATTATTCGAGATCAGTTTTTAAACAAACCCGATAAGCAAGGAACCATAGAATCTCTCAGCTTATCCAATTGGCAATCAGTCATCGATGTTAACTTAACCGGTGTTTTTTTATGTGCAAGGGAAGTTTCTAAATTAATGATGCAATCTCAAACGAAGGGGGTTATTGTCAATATTTATTCGATTTCACGCGCTGGTAATATTGGCCAAAGCAATTATTCGGCGGCAAAATCCGGGGTTGTAGCGCTTACCGTTACCTGGGCAAAAGAACTTGCCAGAGCTGGCATAAGAGTTGCTGCAATCGCCCCAGGATTTATTCAAACGGAAATGACTCATAGTATAAAACCCGAAGTTCTTAAACGCATCGAATCGAGTATACCTCTGAGACGAATGGGACAGCCAGACGAAATAGCTCATGCGGTTCAGTTTATTCTGGAGAATGATTATTTCTCAGGACGTATCATAGAAGTCGATGGCGGCCTGAGAATTTAAATGATAGCTAAGTATTTACAACCAAGTATTTACAACCAGGCTTCTACAATTAAGATAATCAATTCAGCCGCTCATTGAGCTGATATACCACCATAAACCAGGTCATTCCAACGGCCATGCTTTTATCAGATTCAATACCCACAACATCTTCCCGCCATTGATTGGCATCACCGATATCTTGCCTATAATCTTCGAATATTCGCATGGCTGTATCAGGATTACGAAATTTTTCAGGCAGCCATTTATTTTGAAAAGCAAATTTTACTGCGTCTTCTTCATTTGGAAACTGCTCTTTCAAATCTCTGGCCAATATTTGCCGAACGTGAGATGCAAAACCCGATTGCAAAATATCCCAAGAGGTCGCTGGTCTATCTTCCGCACTTAATTCACCCTTAAATTGAGATAATTTATCTGCATATCTAGTTTCCATTTTCGCTATTAACTCAAATTCTTGCTTAGATAGCTTTGATATATCGCCATCAACAGCATTTAGGTTTTCAGCTAATTGACTAAAAATGACTTTATCTTCATCAGATAATTGCTCAACCATTTTGTTTAACACATTTTTCATTTATATTTACCGCCACTAACTACAATCAATTATTTAAAACATGGAACATTAAAAAAACAAAATCTTATGAATTATAAAACCTTTCACTAACGAGCAGGTTCTACCTTCAAACCTTTGTCTGCATAGGTCTGCAAATCAATACCAAATGCGGTATTTTCATAGGCTTTTATGATTTTATAAGGATTAGACTCAGCATCTAACTGCATTTTTGACAGATCAACAATTCGTTCTTTTCCTGGTTGTTTGTATTCATCCAAAATGAGTAAAACTTTTGGTTTCAATTTTAGCTTTCGATTAGCCGCTATAACAATTCCAACTTCACCATTTTCCATCTCTACGATTGAACCGGGCGGATATAAACCTCGCCATTCTACAAATTTAATCACCATTTTTTCATCAAAGTGACTCCCTTTACCGGCCATTAAAATCTTATAGGAATCCACTACCGACATGGACTTCCGGTAAACCTGAGGGCTAGTTAATGACTCGAAAACATCCACAACGCTTACTAACTTAACTTCATCTGATAATTTATCACCTTTAAGTCCTCGCGGATAGCCTTGACCTCCCAGTCGCTCATGGTGATTGATGGCAATATCAATACAACTAGCAGTCAAATCTTTTTTACTTTGTAATATTTCAAAGGCAAATTTTGGATGTTGCGACATTTCCGTCATTTCATTTTGATTAAGTCGTCCTGGTTTGGTCAATAGCTTACTATCTACTTTGACCTGCCCTATATCGTGGAGCAGAGCCCCCATACCGATATCTTCTAATTGGATTTCGGTGTAACCAAGAAACCGAGCAAATCCAATTGTTAAAATACTCACGTTCAATGAATGCTCAGCTCTCGAATCACTTTTACTTTTAAGCAAGGTCATCATCAACATTGCATCTTCATTTTCCAGTACATGTTTGACATTTTCTTTTACTACTTTTCGCACACCATGCAGATTAAAATCTTCACCTAACATAATTCGATCCATGACACCTTTGATTAACTGTGATGATTTTTTAAATTGAATCGCAGCAGGACGAATTTTATTTTGCAGGGAAGCTTTCCCAGACTCTAATATCTCCGTATTTTGTTCTTTGTATGAAGTTGAACTCGTGGTCGCCAAACGATATTTTTTGAAATCCATTTCGCTACGGAAATCAACATAAACAAATTTACATTGACTCATAACAGCATCAATATCCTGCTGATTTTCGATGGTAAAACCTTGTAGTAAAAAATTGGACTCACTCCACTCTCTATCCAGTGCACTCACAAACATTCCAACCTGCAAATCTTCGGAGAAAATCTTAACCTTTTTCAGATGCTGAAATGTCATTTATATGTTTCTCACTGACGTATTCGCTATGAAAGTTTAGAGTTTTGTTGAATAAAACTGTTAAATAGTTCAAACATCTCAACTAATTTTGGCTGCACTTGGCTGGCTTTACTTTGATCAAAACTCAATTTATTTTCATCCATATAAGTCGCTTGAGAAAGCTCTAACTGGATCGCATGTATATTGTTTTCAGGATCGCCATAAGCCCGGATTATATACCCCCCCTTAAATCTGCCATTAACGATTTTTGTATAACCCTGCGGTTGCCAATCATCGATCTTATTCATCAAATCTGGCGAGCAACTATGATGATTATAGTCGCCAAAATTAAAATCAGGAAGCAAACCATCAAAAAAACGAGGTACTTTAGATTTAATCGAATGAGCTTCAAAGAGCAAGACGCAACCAAATTCACTTTTAATTTCAGTGATGATAGATTTCAATTTACGATGATATGGTTGCCAATATTTTTTTACCCTGTGGCTAATATCCTCCGCCGTTGGGTCACAATTGGGCAGATAAATCGACTGTCTGTCAAACTGAGTGGTCGGACATAATTCAGTAGTGTCTTGTCCTGGGTACAAGTTCTGATCATCTTCAGGCCTGTTTAAATCAATCACATACCGGCTAAATTCAGGATTGATCAAATAGCATCCGTTATCCACGGCAAACTGATAAAGTTGGTCGAGATACCAATCAGTATCGACCATTTTTTTAGCCGAACCTGTCATTGTCGGAAGGATATGTGAGGGGATTTGGATCCCATTGTGCGGCATAGAAACTAAAATTGGACAGTTGCCTTTAACAAATTCAAAAGTTTCATCTGGCATTATTGTTGCGCTCATTGAGAAGGGTCCAGAGGATTGGCTCAAAAATGAATTTTACCTTTATTAATTATTATTAAACAGCAATATTTGCCGCGTTCAACTTGTATATACAAGCAAACAGATGCATACTCCTGCCATGAATAAAGACATCGCTCGATATACTCAGGTCAAAAACTACGTACTAGCCGGAATAAGCAACGGCAGTTGGGGTACAGGCGAAAGAGTGCCATCAGAAAACGAACTGGTTGACCTTTGCAATGTCAGCAGAATGACCGCCAGGCGGGCACTTCAAGAGCTATTGTTAGAAGGGACTTTAATACGGATCAAAGGCAAAGGTAGTTTTGTTGCTGAGGAAAAGCAACAGTCTTCCTTGTTACAAATTAGAAGCATTGCTGCTGAGATTAAAGCACAAGGCTGTGAGCATCACGCTGAAATGCTTCAATGTTCTAAAGAGTTAGCCTCGCCTACATCGATCAAGAAATTAAGACTGAATGAAGACGATTATTGTGGCCATTCTCGAATACTTCATTTTCAAGATAAGACCCCCATCCAATTAGAAGAACGTTGGGTAAATCTCAAACTGATCCCTGAATATACTGAGCAAGATTTTAAACTAACGACGCCAAGTGAATATTTGACTTCGGTCGCGCCGGTTACCGAAGCAGAACACAGCGTTGAAGCCTTGATAGGCGATGTAACTATCAGACAACTACTCGAAGTAGAAGACAACGAAGCCCTTTTACTTCTGGAGAGAAAAACCTGGTGCAATGGCAATCTGGTGAGTTACGCCAAACTTTATCATCCAGGAAATAGCTACCGTCTAGGAACTAAATTTAAGACAAGCTAGTTTAATAGCAAGCCGGTTTAACAACGAGATAGGTTTACAACAGTTTGGATTTACAACGAACTGGGATTCCTACGAACAAAACTGAGCACAAATTAATCGAATAAATAATAATTAACCGAATAAATAGTAATTAACCGAATAAATAGTAATTACTGAGTAGTTAAAAATTTAAAGTGAGGTAAGCAGAATGACTTTTAGATACGGTGTTGACCATCTAAATCTTGGTATTGTAAATGGCGTTGCCGACGGTTGTATCAAGGCGGAGCTTTGCCAGCAAGCCTTGGATAAAATCAATGCTAGCCGACAAAATGTCGAGATAATGGCGCGCTCAGACAAAGCCGTATATGGTATCAATACTGGCTTTGGCCCATTATGTGATACTCAAATCTCACCGCAAGAAACCCATTTATTACAAAAAAATCTGTTGATCACCCATGCTGTGGGTGTCGGAGAGCCTATCGCAAAAGCCATTTCAAAATTAATGCTGATCACTAAAGTTCACGCGTTAAGCCAAGGTTTCTCTGGGATCCGACTGAAAGTGGTTGAAAGAATGCTCAGCTTTATTGAGCTTGATTTAATCCCAGTGGTTCCAGAACAAGGATCGGTTGGCGCTTCGGGCGATTTAGCACCACTCTCTCATTTATTCTTACCTTTAATTGGCGAAGGCGAATTCTGGCAGAGCGACAGAATCGTTGCCGCAACGGAATTACTGAACAAGCACGGCTTAGAGCCGCTCGATCTACATGCCAAAGAAGGCCTAGCCTTAATTAATGGCACCCAGTTTATTTTATCCCATGCCATCACCGCTTTAAGCAAAATGGGTTATTTATTAGACTTAGCGGATATGACAGGTGCCATGAGCATAGAAGGCACACAAGGCAGTTCGTCCCCCTTTAGAAAAGAGCTACATCAGGTTCGAGCCTTTGCCGGAAATATTGAAGTAGCCACTCGCATAAGGGCGTTTTTGAAAGGCTCCCAAAACGTTGAATCTCATACCGATTGTGAACGCGTTCAAGATCCTTATTCACTAAGATGTATGCCACAAGTTCATGGTGCGTCTCGTAACGCCTATAATCACCTGTTAGAACTGGCTGAAATCGAAATGAATTCGGTGACCGACAATCCGATAGTGATCAGTAGCGAAGAAGCCATTTCCGGTGGTAATTTCCACGGTCAACCACTGGCGATGGTTTTGGACTACGTTTCCATTGCCGCGTCTGAGTTAGGTAATATTTCCGACCGTCGTTGTTATCTTATGTTAGAAGGCTTACACGGTTTGCCGAGACTATTAACCGCATCTGGCGGTTTAAACTCTGGCATGATGATCCCGCAATACACCACGGCGGCATTAGTGACAGAAAATAAATCGCTTTGTTTTCCACCATCAGCGGATAGTGTTCCGACCTCTATGGGTCAAGAAGATCACGTTTCAATGGGCAGCATTTCAGGTAGAAAGTTAAATCAGATCTTAGGTAATTTAGAAAAAATACTCGCTATCGAGCTGATGTATGCGGCGCAAGCCATTGAGTTTAGACGTCCTAATACTTGCTCTGAGTTGATCGAGAAAAACTTTTCAGTGATCCGAGCGAAAGTTAAGAAGCTTGAAGAAGATAGACTTTTAAAGCCGGATATTGATGCCATGATCGCATTGGTTAAGTCACAAGCATTTACTGTCGATTTTGAAGGCCCTAGAGTTTATAAAGAATTAGAGGGAGCATAACGATGACAACAACAATGATAAATGCGATGACTAGAACGAAAGAGTTCCAACAACAAATACAACAAGGAATTCCTAGCGAATTGCCGCAAGCGAAGCCCTATCCAGCCAATGCCAATCGTGCGCCTAAACGAAAAGATATTCTTTCAACGGATGAAAAACAATTAGCGGTGAGAAATGCTTTGCGTTACTTCTCTAAAGAGTGGCATCAGGAATTAGCACAAGAATTTGCTCAAGAGTTAAAAGATTTTGGTCGGATCTATATGTACAGGTTCAAACCGAACTATGAATTAAAAGCGCGCCCGGTTTCTGACTATCCAGCTAAGTGTGAGCAAGCGGCGGCAATCATGCTGATGGTCGAGAATAACCTCGATCCTGCCGTGGCTCAGCATCCTGAAGAGTTAATTACTTATGGCGGTAATGGTGCCGTTTTCCAAAACTGGGCACAGTATTGTTTGACCATGAAATATTTAAGTGAAATGGAAAGTGACCAAACTCTGCATCTTTATTCTGGCCACCCAATGGGCCTGTTCCCCTCTTCAAAAGATGCCCCTCGCGTAGTTGTGACCAATGGCATGATGATCCCTAATTACTCAAAACCTGACGACTGGGAGAAGTTTAATGCCTTGGGCGTCACTCAATACGGGCAAATGACCGCAGGCTCATTTATGTATATTGGTCCGCAAGGCATTGTTCACGGAACTACGATTACGGTAATGAATGCGTTCCGTAAAGTCCTAAATAAAGGAAAGAGTAATAAAGATGAAAATTCTAAAGGGAAAATATTTTTAACTGCCGGTTTAGGTGGTATGAGTGGCGCACAACCTAAAGCGGGAAACATTGCTAACTGTATTACTGTGTGTGCAGAAGTGAACGCTAACGCCGCGACTAAACGCCATCAGCAAGGCTGGGTTGATGAATTGTTTGATGATATGGAAAAACTGATCGCTCGGGTTAGACAAGCTCAAACCAATCAAGAAGTAGTTTCAATTGCTTACATCGGCAATGTGGTTGATGTGTGGGAAAGCTTTGACAGGGAAGATATTTTTATTCACCTTGGCTCTGATCAAACCTCATTGCATAATCCTTGGTCGGGCGGTTATTACCCTGTGGACATTAGTTATGAAGAGTCGAACCGATTGATCCGAGAGGAGCCAGAAGTATTTAAAATCAAAGTGCAAGAAACACTCAAACGTCACGCAGCTGCAGTTAATAAGCATACGGCAAAAGGCACCTACTTCTTTGATTACGGCAATGCTTTTCTTCTAGAAGCTTCCCGCGCAGGCGGCGATGTGATGGCAGAAAACGGCATTGACTTTAAATATCCATCTTATGTTCAGGATATTCTAGGACCGATGTGTTTTGATTATGGTTTTGGTCCATTTCGTTGGGTGTGTGCCTCAAACAATCCAAAAGATTTAGATAAAACCGATGCGATTGCTGCGAAAGTACTTAATAAAATAATGTTGGAGTCGCCTGAAGAAATTCAGCAACAAATGCAGGACAACATCACTTGGATAAAAGATGCCAAGCAAAATAAATTAGTTGTTGGCTCGCAGGCCAGAATTCTTTATGCCGATGCTCAAGGTCGAATGGAAATAGCAAAAGCCTTTAACGATGCCATTGAGCAAGGCGAAATTGGGCCTGTTGTTTTAGGCCGCGATCATCATGACGTAAGTGGTACTGACTCGCCCTACCGCGAAACATCAAATATCTATGATGGCAGTCGCTTTACCGCCGATATGGCTATTCACAATGTGATTGGTGACAGTTTCCGGGGCGCTACCTGGGTGTCTATCCATAATGGCGGCGGTGTTGGATGGGGTGAAGTAACCAATGGTGGCTTTGGCATGTTGCTCGATGGCAGTGAAGACTCCGAACGCAAGCTCAAATCTATGTTGTTATTTGATGTTAACAACGGTATTGCGAGACGCAGCTGGGCGCGAAATGAAGAAGCCAATTTTGCCATAAAACGCGAAATGGAAAGAACGCCCAAACTAAAAGTTACTTTGGCTAATTTGGTTGATGATGAAATATTAAATAATTTATTGCTGTGATTTAATAATGCTAGATTCATACACCAGATTCAGGCTGACCTAAGTTAGGAGAAGGTCGGCAACCTGTAGGAATAAGTTTTATTAATTAAAGCCTACATATTCACCATTTGCCTTAGGTGCATATGGTAGATGTTTAGGGACATAATAAACTAGGTACATTTCATTAAAGACAGGTGTTTTGAAAACTGCTGTTTTACCGGAATCGCCAGCCGTATTACTGCAAGAAAAGTCTTCTCCGCGTAATTCGCCAACCTTAACTTCCCATATCCAAGCAGTGTCTCCTCTATTTTCCTTGCCCCGTGAGTAATTGCCTTTTTTATCTCCAAGTATGTATCTAAATGTTATGTATACACCCGGCTTTGGAAGATGCCCTTTGGGTTTGTTAGTCTCTAATGCCATTTTTAACTCTAGATTTGCTGCTGTTTTTTTAATGGGAAGTAAATCAGGATATGTATGTGGCTTATTACGACTGTAACACCCATCAGAATGTTCTGCAATTGCGCTACCAACAAGGTTTCCTATCATAGAGGATAGATTAGCAAGTTCAACTAGTTGTGACATTGGTACTGCACCTTTCCCAACTAATTGCTCATCTATTACATCAAGTGTCTGATAGGTAGAATTGATTACTTTAAGTAGCATGTCCCCAGTAATACCAATTGTTTCAAATAACTTGTCTTCATTTCTAATGAATTCTTTACTTGGAACTCTATTCTTTGAAATTTCAACAACTTCACCTGTTGTTGCTAGTCCTTGCTCTATCATTTCTGATTCGTGAATCATCTCACTTAAAGGTATGCCTAATGCTGAAGATATTTGACTGGCAACTTGTAGTGTAGGAGTTCTTTCATTGCGCTCAAGCAACCCAATGGTAGTTCGATGAACACCAGCTTGTTCAGCGAGTTGCTCAATTGTATATCCTTTACTTTCACGAGTGCTTTTTACTAATTCTATAAATGATGTGGCTAAACCTATGTCTTTACTCATAGAAGCTCCTTTTGAATTGAAAGGCTCATTCTATTTAGGTTGACTTGAAACATCCACGAGACTATAGTCTCCACCGGAACAGCAAAGAGGTTTTAAATGAAAGTATTTGATTTATTTTGTGGTACAGGTGGTTTTTCAAAAGGCTTTGAAAATTCAACAAAAACTGGTTTTGATGTGGCTTTTGGTATTGATTTACTTGATACATCGGTAAACACATTTAACTTAAACCACACTGGTGCTATTGGCTTGGCTAAAGACATCAGGGCAGTTAGAAGGAGTGAGGTGGCTGAATTAACAAGAGTAAAAAGAGGTGAGTTAGATGTTTTATTGGGTGGGCCTCCGTGCCAGGGGTTTTCTTCTATTAGGCCTTTTCGTTCGTCTAATGACGACGACCCTAGAAATTCTTTGTTTGAAGAGTACGCTTCATTTGTTAATTTTTTTAGACCGAAAGTCTTTGTTTTGGAGAATGTCGTAGGATTAGCGACCCACAAGAATGGGCAAACCTTAGAAATAATGCAGGAGTGTTTTCATGCATTAGGCTACAAATCTGAATGGAAATTATTAAACGCTTCTCATTTTGGGGTTCCGCAAAAAAGAGAGCGATTTATTATGGTAGGTACTGAAAAAGGAGGCGATATTGTATTCCCTAAACCTACTCACTTCTATTCAGGCTCTACTATAGGCTACAAAGATAAAGCGAAAGTATTGCACCCCCTTCAGAACGATATGTTTAATACTGATGTTTTGCTACCAGTTATTAGCGCTATGGATGCTATTAGCGATTTACCCCTTATTGGCTCAGGGGAAACAGCGATTAAGTATACTGCTCAACCAATGACGCAATACCAGATAGAGCGGCGTAAAAATGTCACGGAACTCAAACTTCATATAGCAACTAAACACTCAGATAAGATGATGGAAATTATCAAGCATTCAGGAAAAAACATAAAATGCATACCTAAGCATTTGATTACTAGTGGTTTTAGTAGTTGTTATAGTCGCCTGTGTAAGGATGAGCCTGCCGTGACCATTACTGTTAATTTTGTTCATCCTGCATCAAATAGGTGTATTCATCCAACGTTGAATCGTGCTCTCACTCCT
>JAUUYO010000292.1 GCA_030590405.1 Kangiellaceae bacterium | reverse complement strand
TTTTAATCGGCCTGTCGATTTTGTAAAGGGAGAAAGCTACATGCTCAAGGCAAGTCAATTAAACCCCAGCAGCGAATCGGCACATATCAACTTAGGCGACGCTCACAGAGCTATTCAAGCGCTCAGCAAGGCAAGCAATGATTATGAAACAGCCAGCCTGATCAATCCAAATAGTGCTGTCGCTTTTGTTAAGAAAGGCCACGTTGATTCGTTTATTGGTGATTTTCAAGCGGCTAAAAAAGCCTATCAGCAAGCACTTCAAGTGTCAGATAATATCAATCGTCCTTATTATGCTAACTATGAGGCCTTTATTCATCTTCACGCTTCCAGACCTCAAACAACGATTGATAATTTAAAAGTGGTTATTGAAGATATTGATAAAATGGATTTGGCCGAAGATCAGAAAAATTCTGCTAAACTGTTTGCGCTGACGAATCAGGCGACTATCGCGCTACACCATAGCCTGATTGATGAAGCAAAAACCATACTTAAACAACGAGAAACCTTAGTGAGAAAAATTTCAGTCAGTTTAAATGATAAAGATTTCACTCGAAATCAGGAAGCAGATATTGCGTTCTGGAAAGGTCAGCTAGCGGTCCGTATGGGCGACTTTAAAACCGCTCATCAATTTGCCGATGAAAACAGCCAACTGGTTAAAGAGAATAATAGCCCAAGAAAAATGGAACGCTATCATGAATTAGAAGGTTTGATTAGCCTGTTATCTGAAAAATTTGATACCGCAAAATTACATTATTCAAAAGCGGATAAGAATAGCGTGTATGTCAAATACCACCTGGCGTTAGTGACTGAACTTTCTGGCGATAAGAAAAATGCGAAACGCATGTTTAAAGAAGTTGCCCAGTTTAATTTTAACTCGGTCGAATTTGCCTTGGTCAGAAAGGATGCGATCAATCGCAGCAGCATTTAAACTTTCAACTTTTCATCCATTAACCCCGCATTTATTTCGCGGGGTTTTATTTACGTCTATTTATTTAGACTAACCAATCCGAAAAACTCAACTGCCCGACAGTGTTTCCTTGCTCGTTATACTGACGTTCTATTAATTCGATAGAGCGATTATTTTTTTGTAATATCAAACAACTTGATCGAGTGCCGTACTCGGGACTATTAATAAAAATAGATGAAAGTAATCGCTCCCACTCAACTGGCACGCCGGTATTGGGCAACAGATTTTCTTGTGCTTTTTGCTGGTCTTTTAAGATTAAAAATAATTGTGCAGGCTCAATTGACTGATTCAAATTAACGATCGCTTCGAGTTGCTTTTCACCTCTGGCCATTTTAGGCCAGATATCATCTAATTCACCGTTTGAAATGGCGTGAAAACCATCGGTTAGAGTGATATGTTTTTTGCTCATGCTGTTATAGCAGGCCAGATGTTCTAAAGGGCCATATATCAGGTTAAAAGGATTATACAACTCACCATGCTCTTCAAGCCATGAAGCAGTTATCGGGGAGTCTTGTTGTAATGCCAGAGTGACCAATTCTCCTCTGGACCGTTTATCTTGCCCCGGTTTTTTCCCGGTTCTGATATTGGTGATAGCCGCGAAGTAACCTTGTTTGTTCGTACCTAGCCAACTCCCGCCTGCTTGCAAATCCTTTCCGCCCAGGATCGATGGATGATCAGACCAAAAGTGAGCGGTGGATGTAGGTCGTTGGTAAAACTCATCACGATTAGCACAAATCAGCAAGGGATATTCGGAATGTTGTTTAATCGCTAAAAATAAAATACACATCGCTTTTTTATAGCTCTCTAGATAAGGAGGGAGGAGGTTTTGAGAATTTTTGTATTACTTTATATTATTTTTGGGAAATATATTTTTAAACTAAAATCTTATTTTAACCGTTTTTCTAAGAACATTCCGCTCTTTAGCCTGTTATTTTGACTGAAAATTAACTTTTTTTAACAACATCGTGTCTATAATACTGATGTAGGCTTTATTTGGTGGTCAGTATGCGCTTATTGGTTTTATTTATCTGGTTATTTTTAAGTGCCTGTGCGAGCGTTTATTCAAACCATTCAATTGAAGAAATGCAAGCATGGCCCGCTCCGCCTATACTCAAAGATTTGCATACCTATCAACCGGGTCACCCTTCTCAAACGAGCGAAATATACAAGCTGACGGAAAAACAAAAACAGGCGTTTCTCACCAGTTTTAATAGCCAGGCTTACCGTCACCTATTGCCCAATAAGCGGATCGCTTTTTATCTACAAGGGGAGTTAGAAAACTTTAACTTTTATTCTGATACGCTAACCGCCAGTCAGGCAATATCACGTCAGCAAGGTAATTGTTTGTCATTGGCGAATGTTACCAAAGCATTGGCGGACTTAGTCAATGTTGAAGTTCGCTATGAATTGGTTGCTACCCCTCCTATTTATCAAAAAAATGGTGATCTTGTTTTTATTTCTCAGCATGTACGCACCTTCCTCATGGACCCTAAACCGGGAGAAATACCTGGTTACAACCCAATGTGGCGAAGTTTTATTCGCGTTGACTATTTTCCATCCAATGGTAGTCATCGTCTGCGAGAAGTAAAACAGCCGGAGTTTTATTCGATGTATTACAACAATAAGGCCGCGGAAGCATTATCGCATAATAACGATGCTTTAGCCTTTTGGTACTTACTCGAATCGCTAAAAGTTAATAAAGCCGATCCACAAACAATCAATATCCTTGCTTTGATTCATCAACGTGCGGGATATAAAGCTAATGCCGAACAACTATATCGTTATGGTCTTAAATATAGCGGAGATAATTTCGAATTACTCAGTAACTACTATCACTTGCTGTTTAATTCTAATCGAAACCAACAGGCGGAAAAAATTGCGCTGAAATTAAGAAAGTATAACGACCCTAATCCCTATAAATGGATTGACCTTGGCAATAAGGAATATCAGGCGAAGAATTTTTCGAGCGCTATTTATTATTATAAAAAAGCCAACAAAATGGCCAATTACTTACATGAAGGATATGCCGGGATCGCCAGAGCGCAATATTCACTCGGCAACCTTAGCTCGGCGCAACGCTCAATCAAAAAAGCCATTAAAAATTCCAATGATCAGGCGATCGCCGCTATCTACCAGGCAGAATATCGGTTATTTACACAACAATAAAATGATGGCTAGTCTATTAACCGGTAATAACCGTGACATTTAACTTTAACCATTCGAATAAATGGTCAATATTGGGAGTTCTATTGTTTATCGCCTATGGGCTTGCTGCCAATGATTGATTTTATCGGTAAGCCTTACAAAATTTCCCCCTTTTTCCACCACCATAGCATCATCACCAAACCAAAAATAGCACCGCCAATATGAGCAAAATGCGCAATATTACCAATAGAATAATTTGTCATACCGAAAAACAGGTCAGCCAATATCAAAACCGGTACAAAATATTTGGCTCTGATCGGTACAGGCAGAAAGATCAGCGCTAACTTGGCATTGGGAAAAGTAATTGCGTAGGCAATCAATATCCCATAAATCGCCCCAGACGCTCCAACAGCGGGCGAATGGAACGTTGCAAAGAACTCTCTTAGTTGAGTTTCCGTAATCGAATTCAATACCGCTTTGTTGACGTTTCCAGTGTGTAGTATCTCTTGAATATCCTTTGAACTAAATCCCAAACCCAATAATTGATCATAGGTTTCATAAAACTGATAGTAGTTAGCTAAGGTGAAAATTAACGCCGCG
>JAUUYO010000118.1 GCA_030590405.1 Kangiellaceae bacterium | reverse complement strand
GCAATCTGGCGGCGGGTGGACGAGGTGAATCCAGACCTTTATCCCCAAGATATCATTGGATTGCCGATCAAATTTGTCCATTTTTAAAACAAAAAGGGTTAATTTTTGTAGGAATTGATGTGATCGGCGACTATATCACCGAAATAAACGTGACCAGCCCAACCTGCATTAGAGAGATTGACGCAGCTAATGGCACTAACATTGCTGGCAAATTATTTGATGCAATAGAAAAACGCCTGGCTGAGAAGTAAAACGATGCAAAATCATGACGGTACCGTCTCTCTTGCGCAGCAACCAAAAATAAGCCAAGCGGACAAACTGTTATTTTGCCTGTTCTTAGCAGTGGCTTTTCATGGGCTACTGCTTTTTGGTATTGGATTTAAAATCCCTGATTTATCTAAAAGTAGTGTAAATAAAACCTTCAGTGTTGTACTGGCTCAGTTTGAAACTAAAAACAGACCTGAAAAAGCCGACTTTATTGGTCAGGCAGACCAGGAGGCCGGCGGAGAAAGTGAGCAATCACTCGCACCTAGCGCTCTAGAAAAAGCACAATTTAATGATCCCGATAGTATTTCGAGTGAGCCTCAACTGGCCGCACAGCAGCAAATGGATAATCGCGTTTCACCACAATATATTGCCAGTAACAGAGGCAGGGAGAGTACTCAAAATCAATCGGAACTCACTAAGGAGCAGCCATCGGATATTCCTGATACTCAATCTCTGCTACAGAAAAGCTATCAGCTATCCGGCTTGATCGCCAATCTGGACAATCAACAAATTAACCAGGCCAAAAAAGCTAAAAAACGGCAGGTTTCTGCGGCAATTCATCGCTCCTCAGACGCTCTTTATCTGGATAGCTGGCGGAGAAAAATTGAAACAATTGGTAATCAAAACTACCCCGAAAGGGCCAAACAAGAGAAAATCTACGGCAATCTGACGCTAAAGGTAGCGATCAACCGAAATGGCACCATCAATCAGGTATCCATCATGAAAAGCTCCGGTAAAAAATTACTGGACGATGCAGCGATCCGAATCGTTCGTTTAGCCGCCCCCTTCAAACCACTGACCGATGAAATGGCAAAAGACACCGATATTCTTGAAATTATCCGTATCTGGCGTTTTCAGGCAGATAACAAAGTATATACCAGTTAATCCACCTTTTATTAGTGGTTAAAACTTGTAATTTACCCGGTTAACCACAACAATAACTCTATGAAAGAATTTTCAAGTCTAAAAAATCAGTTATTGATCGCCATGCCTGGATTACGGGACGTGGATTTTTGTCAAAGTGTGACTCTCATTTGTGAACACAATGATGAAGGTGCCATGGGGATTGTCATTAATCATCCGCTGGAACTGTCGACTACTGAATTACTGGAACACATGGATATCCCCTGTAGCCAAAGTCGTAACCTCAATCCAGTATTAGCTGGCGGACCAGTGCAAACCGATAGAGGTTTTGTGATCCACCGAGCCGAAAAGCTGTGGAAATCAAGTATTCATCTGGCAGAAGATATTGCGATTACCACTTCCTCAGATATTTTACATGCAATGGGACGCCAGGAAGTCTCTGACGATGCATTTGTTGCATTGGGTTATGCGGGCTGGGGCCCTGGTCAGCTTGAACAAGAGCTATTGGCCAACAGCTGGCTAAATATTCCACTAGAGGCTGGAATTTTATTTGAAACAGATATCGAAGCGCGTTGGAACAAGGCCGCTAATAGTTTAGGATTCGATATCAACCAACTCAGTTATTTTTGCGGCAATGCATAGATCAGGAAGCGATGAGTCAATTTTTAGCCTTTGATTTTGGTTTAGCTCGGATCGGCGTTGCAGTTGGCCAATCAATTACCGGCACAGCCACCCCACTGGCAACTCTAAAAGCAAAAGACGGTATCCCTGACTGGCAACTCATCGAAAAGCTAATCAAAGAATGGCAACCTGAGCGGCTGCTGGTCGGCGAACCGTTCAATATGGATTCAAGCGATCAACAAATCACCTTAAGAGCGAGAAAATTTGCCAATCGATTACATGGACGCTTCGGTTTACCGTTTGAAATGGTCGATGAACGCTTATCCAGTGCCGCTGCTCGGGAAGAAATATTTGAATATGGCGGCTATAAAAAGCTTAAAAAGACCCAAATTGATAGTATCGCAGCCGCTCTAATTTTAGAAAGCTGGTTCGCTACCAACGGCACTGGATCCTGAATTCCCCCTGAGTTAACCAGTTAAATTGCTGGCATTCGCACAAAGTGTTAATCTGTTTTATTGTTATGTAAACTGATATTTATTTTAATGACTGGCAGCTAACTGTTTAATAACTATACGAATTTCATATAAATTTTATTTCTGTAAAATTGGCATTTTAAGCTAACTTAGACCATACTTTGACACTATTAAAACTTAAATTGCGTTTAGTAAGAAGTAGCAAAACAATTTATGCCACCACAGGAAATAGACTCAGTCCCTAATAAAAGCGATGATTGTAAAGCTTCGATGCCTGCTCTTGTCTCGGATAAACCTGATCTTATTTCGGATAAATCGGCCAAAGAAATCAAAAAAAAAGATCGAGAGATCCTACGGCTCACAAAAAAAATAAACAAGCAAACAAAACAAAACCAACAAAGTCTTAAAGTTCAACAAACCCTCTTCAAAATATCTGAACTCGCGTCTGGAGTCGAAAATCTGGAGCAGTTCTATCGTTCATTACACAAGACTATTTCTGAATTACTTTATGCAGATAATTTTTACATTGCGTTAGTTAATGACAGTCATACTGCGCTTGATTTGAGCTATTTCGTTGATTCTCAGCATTTAAATATCTCTCAAGAAGACACTCCTTACTGCATTGCATTGTCAGACAAAACACTATCGGTTTATTTGTACGAACAGCAAAAAACAATTTTATTAACAACTGATGATATTGAAAAACTTGAGGCTGATGGAAAAATCACCCGATTCGGCCCATCGGCGCATTCCTGGTTAGGAGCTCCATTAATTGGCGATTCCAGAATATTAGGTGTTATTGTTGTTCAAAGTTACAATCAGGCATTTTCTTTCGAAAACTGGCACAAGGATCTTTTTGACTATGTCTCTTATGCAATTGCCTCGACTCTTGAGCGAAAACAGCATCGTCTGGCACTGGAGCAAAAAGTCAAACTTCGAACTGAAAAATTACAAAATGAAATTGATCTAAGAAGACACCACCAAAAAATAGAAAGTGTACTCCTTCGAATATCTGAACTGGCAAATTCGCCCATTACATTATCTGATTTTTATACCAAATTACATGCCATTATATCGGAATTGATCTACGCAAAGAACTTTTATATCGCTCTTGCAGACTCTAAATTTATACGTTTTGTTTACTACATCGACAGCAAAGATGATATTACAGTTGAAGGACTCGCGGCTCTGCCAGTAGAGAATGCTCAAAATAGCATGACGGCATACTTAATACGAAATAAAAAATCATTTCTAAGTAATAACCAAGAAATAGAAGCATTAGCCAAAAAAGGTGCAATCAATTTACAAGGTCCAAAATGTCAATCGTGGCTCGGCATTCCCTTGATAATGGATGGAAATATTATTGGTGTCATGGTTTTACAATCTTATATTAATGAACAACGATTTACTGAGCAAGATAAATCATTGATGGAGTATATTTCTAAACCAGTTGCGACAGCGATCCAACGAAAAACATCTCAACAACAATTAGAATTACTGGTTGATGAAAGAACGGTTGATTTAGATAAGATAAATCGTGAACTGACTATTCAAATTGAAGAAAAAACAAAGGCTGAAAAACTACAGAGAGCTTTATATGACATTGCTAACCTAGCATCTGGTGCAGAAGATATGCGTACTTTCTATCAGAGCATTCACAAGATTTTAAGCAAGTTATTCTATGCAGGGAATTTCTATATAGCCCTTGCTGATGATCCTGACACCTTAAACTTCGAATATATTTCAGTTCTAAAAGACCAAGAGCTTTATCAGGAGAAAAGTATTTCAACCAATCAAGGGTCATTGTCGGCATTTTTATATCACTCCGACAAACCGATACTATTAAACTGGAGTGATTACTTAAAACTCATTAAAGAAAAAAGTATTAAATTGAGCGGAAGCCCGTTCGTTTCGTGGCTAGGGGTTCCACTGAAAGAAAAAAACCATTCCATTGGTATCATGGTATTACAAAGCTATCTTAAAGAGTTTATCTATGATACCTGGCATCTGGAATTACTGGAATATGTGTCACAACAGGTTGCGACAACGCTTCACCGAAAAAAGGCCAAAGATAATCTTGAAAAACTTATCCGAGAAAGAACTAATAATCTCGAAAAAGAAATTGAGCAGCATAAGAAAAGCCAAGAAACTCAATTAGCACTTTACCAAATCGCCAACTTAGCAAGCAAAGATCTCGAACTTGATGAGTTCTATAAAGAACTACATAAAATAATAGGGTTGTTGATTTGTTCTGAAAATTTCTACATCGCTTTAAAAGGTTCGACTAATAACACCATTGAAATGGTTTATTACGTCGACACCATGGATGACTTTAACATTCAATCAATCGCCTCGTTCCCTATGGAATCACTGAAAAAATCGATCACCGCTTATGTGATGAAGACTGGCACTCCCTTGTTGATCAACAAACAGGAAATGGCAGCATTGACAAAAAAAGAAAACCTCTATATTCATGGAGAGCAAACAGTATCTTGGCTAGGAGTACCATTAAGTATCGATGGAAACACCATTGGAGTAATGACTATTCAAAGTTATATTACTGGCAAGCATTTAACCACAAAAGATAAAGAACTGATGATTTTTGTTGGCCAACATGTTGCGTCCGCTTTGGTACGCAAAAAAAACAAAGATTACCTGACACTTTTAGTTGAAAAAAGAACCAGAGAATTAACTATCAGCAATCAGAGACTACAAAATGAAATATTTCAGAGAAAAAACTCTGAAAAACTTCAAACAGCATTATTTAAGATTTCAGAAACACCACAAGAATGCACCAATGAAAAAGAATTATACGCTCGACTTCATGAAATCATTTCACAACTGATGCAGGCTGAAAGCTTTTATATTGCACGGGTTAACGAAAAGCAGGATTGTTTTATATTTGATTATGTCATCGACGAGGTTGACAAAAACATTCCCGAAAGCATACCTATTGGAAAATCTTTAACTGGCTACGTTTATCAACAAAGAAAAATAATTCATATAAACCGACAAAAAATAAAACAATTGGAAGAGAGAGGTGAAATAGAAAATTGGGGGAGTTATGCCATCGACTGGGTTGGCGTTCCCTTACTGTCAGGAACATCTGTTCTTGGTATTTTAATACTACAAAGTTACGATGAAAATTACATTTATGGCGAAAGAGAGATCGAAATACTTAATTTCGTATCGACTCACATTGCCGATGCATTAGAACGAACAGGTGCTAAGAAAAAGTTAAAAATCGCATATAAGGAGTTAGCTGAAAAAACCAGAAATGCCGAAGCAGCCAGCGAAGCAAAATCATCTTTCCTGGCAACAGTAAGCCATGAAATAAGAACTCCAATGAATGGAATTCTTGGCATGTTATCATTGATATCAGATACAAAAATGACAAAAAAACAACATGATTATGTATCAAAAATATCAATTTCTTCAAACTCTTTACTCGGCATTATCGACGACATTTTAGATTATTCTAAAATAGAAAAAGGTAAGCTAGAGCTTGAGAATATCAACTTTGAGATATTAGACCTGTTGGACAATTTAGTCGATATTTTTTCCGGGAATATTATTGAGAAAAATCTAACATTTAACATTGATTTAGAACCCGATGTAACTCTGTCGAGAGTTGGGGATTCATTAAGGCTCACTCAGGTCTTGATTAACCTGATTGGAAACGCCATAAAATTTACCGAAAAAGGATTTATCCGACTCACCGTCAAAGCACCTTCGAAGAACAAGCTGCTATTTTTTGTCGAAGACTCAGGTATTGGTATACCAATAAATAAGCGAGATAAAATATTCAACTCCTTCACCCAGGCCGATGATACCACCACCAGAAAGTTTGGTGGCTCAGGTTTGGGGTTAAGTATTTGCCAGCAGCTTGTATCAATGATGAACGGCTGGATTAAAGTTTCAGGAGATCACGGGAGCGGCAGCTGTTTTTCATTTGAAATCGAGATGCAAGAAGCGCAAGAACGATATTCAAAAGATGTAAAATATTCCGCTAACAAATTATTGTTAATATCGGAAGACAAGCAACAGAAACAATGTTGGCAACATTTTTGTTTAAAATTTCAACTACCATTGTTAGCCATGACATTAGAGCAATTTACCGAATATCGGCAAAACCAAAAAATGCCAACGGAATACCTGAGCCACATTTTTATCGATGATGATATTCAGAAACATGATGGATTAAGCGCGCTAAAAAAACTACGTAAGTTAGTTGCCGCTAAACCCCTCTTCTTTTTACTGTGTCAGAGCCCCCCCCAAAGGTTGTTACAAACTGGTTCAGATGAAAATATCCAGATAATATCCAAACCCATAAAGATGATGTCACTTCTCAATTTAATGAGCCAGCAAAACCGCCCTCCCCCCCCTCTTGGGTCAAAAAAACCAAAAGACAATAAAATTCGCGAAAAAATGCTTGGTCGCAAGATTTTACTGGCAGAAGATAACCTCATCAATCAACAGGTTGCCAAAGAAATACTTAGACAGTCAGGAGCCGTTGTAACTGTTGTTGATAATGGCCTGATGGCGACTGAAGCTTGCAATGTGTATAACTTTGATCTTGTTTTGATGGATATGCAGATGCCGATAATGGATGGATACCAGGCATCAAAGCAAATTAGAGAGCAGTATTCAATAACTGAATTACCGATTATCGCGATGACAGCAAACGTTATGAAGGGCGATAAAGAAAAGTGTATCCGGTACGGCATGAACGACTATATTAGTAAACCAATCAACAGAGCGACATTTTTTCACACCATTGAACAATACTTAATTGAACCTAAAATAATCAGTTGAAGCATCAATTAATAACCATTAGAGCCACAATCACTCCTTTAAACCATCTCAATTAGATATATTCTCAAGCTAATTCATTCATTAAATCAGTCAATCACCGACCTTACAATTGTAACAGATATTGATAAGAGGTATAGTCATAAACGTTTTATTCATTAAGTTAGGATTAAGGGGGTTCAAATATTGTGAAAATTTATCGATTAACATCAGCATTAACTGGTTTGCTTGTGCTAACCAGCTCCTTATTACCTGCGGCGCAATACTATTCACCTTCTGTTATTAGCCTGAAATCTTGTGAGCTGGAAATACGAGCCGATCAAATATCCCACCATGATTACGGCATCAGTTTCACCGGAAATGTTCGATTTTTGTATGGATTAGCTAACGTAAAAACCGATAGCGTTATTTTGGTTAAAAAGAAAGATGGAAGTTGTCAGTTAATTGCGCAACCATGGAATGGCAAAAACGAACAGTGACTTTTTTATAGCTTTACTGAAGCTTGATACTTCAAATATGACGGGGATATTATTCTCAAAACATCAAACTTCAAACTTCAAACTTCAAACTTCAAACTTCAAAATCTCATGGCAAAACAACCACTCACTTAATCCACGCCTTTATCGTCGAATATAGTAGATCAATCTTGATCGGTTTACCAATATGGGCATCCATACCACAGCTGAGCGCTTTATTAATATCTTCCGGCATGACATTGGCGGATACTGCAATGATGGGCAAAGATTTGTACCGCTCTATCTTTCGGATCTGTTGAGTGGCGATATAACCATCCATTTCTGGCATTTGAAGATCCATTAACACCAGATCAAAAATATTTTACTGTAACTTTTCTAGAGCCTGTTTACCATTGATCGCTGTTTCAACCTGCATTTTGACTTTACATAACATCTTAACGGCGATGTTAAGGTTAATCGGGTTATCATCAACAACTAACACCCTTTAATTAGTTAATATATCGTTTTTAGCCATTTCACCAGTGTCAGAAAAAGCTTTTCTGGCAACAGACATTGTTTCGATTTTTTTTATCGATGCCTGTTTTATAGGAATATTTTCACCATCCAAGTCAAGATCAGAGTAACCCAATGATGCGGTAAAATAAAAAGTGCTACCAACCCCATATTCGCTTTCTACCCATATCCTGCCTTGCATTTTCTCACAAAGTTTTTTACAGATGGAAAGCCCTAAACCGGTTCCGCCATATTTTCGAGTGGTTGAAGTGTCAGCCTGACTATACACATCAAACAATCGCTGCAGCTGCTCATGCGTCATACCAATCCCGGTATCGCTTATAGAAAACTGTAAAATAATCCGATCAGAGGTCTTTTCAACAACCTCGATAGCGAGGTCAATTTTGCCTTGTTCGGTAAACTTAACCGCATTATTAGTTAAATTAAGGATAATTTGTCCTACCCTCAAAGGGTCGCTGTTCCTGATTCAGCTCAGTATGACCGAGCAAATGAGACATGCCCATCACCGCGTTCATCGGCGTCCTGATCTCATGACTCATATTGGCTAAAAAATCATCCTTGGCTTTATTGGCAGTTTCCGCTTGCACTTTGGCACCATCGGATTGTTTGATTGCCCGCTCTAGCGACTTCTCTATTTTATTACGTTGACAAATTTCAAACTGCAGTCGTCGGTTTGCTCGCGTCACGATCCAGATAATCAACAAAAATACACCGACAATAGGCATACTCCACAAAAAGAAAGTTTGGTAGTCAGCGCCCAGATTAGCTCGAGTTGATAACCAACGATTAGTGATCAATTCTCGTTGTTTGTCATCAATGGTGGCTAGCGCTTTATTTAGTATGGGCACTAAAGGTTCGAGTTCCTTGCGAACCCCCATCGCGACATCAAACTTATAAGGAGTTTGCGCGACAATCTTTACATTCGAGTAATTAAAACGATTGATCTCATAAGAGATAACTCCAAAATTATGCACTATTGCGTCAAGTTTACCTTCGTTGAGGAGCGCTAAACCGACACTCGCATTTTCCACCATTATCATTTCTAATTTTGGATGGTTCAGCTTGAGTAATTCTTCGGTCGGAGTGCTTTTCCCCACGCCGACTCTTTTGTGAGCCAGATCATCTAACCCTTTGATATTATCGAGACTGGAATTGGTTGCGATCACCAGAGGAAATGAGAAGTAAGGTTCAGTAAAACTCAAAAAACTCTCGCGCGCCTTAGTTTTAACCACCGCAGGAAGAATATCAATTTGACCCAACTTCGCTTTTTGCATGACTTCATGCCACGACAACCCCGTTAGAGGCAACATTTTTACAGCCAATTTCGAACCGACAATATTAATAAAATCAGAACTTATGCCCTGATAGTGGCCGTCTTTATCTATTTCTTCAAATGGTGGTAAGGACGGATCGACACCAAGAATAAAACTGGAGTACTGCTTCAACCAATCTTGCTGTACTGCTGTTAAACTAGGAACACTAACAAAAGAAATACTTTCAAAATAAGAAGGCTCAAACGGTAACCATTTTTTCTCAAGATCCATTAGTTTTGAAACGGGAATATTGCGAATCCCCTCATCGATTATTTTTACTAGTTCAGGATTCCCATTGGGCACTAAAGCATGCATCGTATTGGTAGAAAAAGTTTCATCGCTCAAAGTTAAAATCCCCTGAATGCCCATCAAGCCTAATTCGGCATTTAAAAAAGGGATTTCACGGACTATTAACTGGATTTCGTTATCGAGTAAAGCAGTAATCATCACATTCGCATCTTCAAGCTGAACAACGTTTAGTTTTGGATAGTGACTCAAAAGATAACTAGCCTGGTGTGAACCTTTTTGAACTCCAACACTCAATCCATCGAGTTCGCTTAACGGGCGGACAAACTGTTTACCCGCAAAAAAGACACCGGTAGTTATTTTGTGTATGGGCAACGAAAATTCAGCCCAGGATAAACGCTCATCATTAATAAATAGTCCCGAATGAAAATCCACTCGGTGTTCTTTGAGGGCTTTGATACTGTCAACAAAAGAACTTATCTCAAAGCGAATGGGTATGTCATTGGCTTTCGACCATAATTGCCAGAATTCCACATAAAAACCTGTTAGCGTTCCGTCGGGCAATAGTATACTGACTGGAGGATTTTTTTGTATTATTGCTATTTTAAGGGGGGGGGGCAATGGCATTCATTTAAACGAAAAACACAATGAACATTTAACTCACACCATAACTCATTGATTAATATAAGAACAATGCTCTGAAACACCTAAACCATAGAAAACTTGACTCTTAGGCTTTCTTC
>JAUUYO010000088.1 GCA_030590405.1 Kangiellaceae bacterium | reverse complement strand
GACATTGGGATGAAACCGGTAATATCTCCAGACGGTAACTTATCCGTTTTTAGTTTCACATTATATGCTTTGGGTGTAATGCTGGCCATCGTGACCAGAACATTTGACATTGAGGAAATAAAAGGATTAATAAAATTTACATTCAAATCAGTTGTTTCATAGCAAGTTAGTTTATAGAAAGTGTAGTAGGAGAATTTAAGACTTGCAAAATTATTCTCTAAGTGAAGGATAAAACTTGTAAGATGATTGCAGTATTGTGCTCCACGCAGTGATCTGACCATTGTTGTTGAGGTTTGCGGGTCATCCTCAGCCCCTTTTTTAACTCAACCGAGTTATCACTCCTCCATACTCGGCGAAGCCACTCGCATAATTTCATCGATGGTGGTTCGCCCTTCTGCGACTTTTTGAGCGCCGCTAATTCTTAACAGGATCATGCCATTTTTGATCGCCTGGTTCCTGATGTTAGCCACTTCACAGCCTTGCGTGGTGACTTTTTTAATCAAAGGATCAAGTTTTAATAACTCGTAAATACCTTGTCGTCCTAAATAACCCGACTGCCTGCATTCATCGCAGCCTTTCGGTTCAAACATCAGTTTAGGTACGCTGATATTAAAGCCGACCGTCAGTTCTTTCCAGGCTTCAACATTGGGTTCAACCGCATGTTTGCAATGCGGGCACAAGGTTCTTACCAGCCGCTGCGCCATCACCCCTAACAAAGTCGCATTGATCAAATAGGAAGGCACGCCAATATCCTGCAATCGGGTGATTGCCGAAGAGGCATCATTGGTATGCAAGGTTGATATGACCAAATGACCCGTTAAAGAGGCCTGGATCGCTATTTCGGCTGTCTCTTTATCTCGGATCTCACCAATCATAATAATGTCTGGATCTTGACGTAACAAGGCTCTCACCCCTTGAGAAAAATCCACATCAATATCGTGATGCACCTGCATTTGATTAAAGGCTGGCTCGACCATTTCGATTGGATCTTCTATGGTACAAACATTCACTTCGGGCGTGGCAAGCAGCTTTAAAGTGGTATAGAGCGTAGTGGTTTTTCCTGAGCCTGTTGGTCCGGTTAGCAGTACAATACCAGTGGTTTGTTTTGCCATTTCCAACCAATCTTGTTCAGTTCCTTTGTTCAACCCAAGAGCGTTAAAATTTCGTAATAAAACCGTTGGATCAAAGATCCGCGCCACTAACTTCTCGCCAAAAGCGGTTGGCATGGTTGAAAGTCGCAGTTCGATTTCCAGACCATTAGGCGTTTTTGTCTTGATCCGGCCATCCAGTGGTTTACGCCTTTCTGCAACATCCATACGGCCTAAAATTTTAAACCGGGCAATGACGGCTGCGGCAATATTGGCTGGCATTTTATAAACATTGTGCAAAACACCGTCTATTCTGAGTCTGATGTTGCCAGTATCCCGTCTTGGTTCAATATGAATATCACTCGCCCTTTCGGCAAAAGCATACTGCAATAACCAGTCAACAATTTGTACCACATGTTGGTCGTTGGCATCTAACTCACCAACATTTCCGACTTCGAGTAATTGCTCCAGATTAGTCACTTTGACATTCTGAAGGTTTTCACCAGACGCGCCTTTGATTGACGAGCTTAAAGAATAAAGCTCTTTTTGCAGTCGTTGAATAGTTTCTGGATTGGCGATAATCGGTTGAATACGTTTTCTTAAAATTTGCTCCAGACCTGAAATCCAACCTTTCATTTCGGGTTCTAGTACCGCTACTGAGACCACCTCAGCAGTCACTTCACAGGCAAGAATATGGTGCCTTAAAGCAAAGGCTTTCGACATAACACTGGTGACCGCATCAACGTCGATTTTTAACGGATCAAGTCGAACATAAGGGAGTTTTTGTTGGTGAGCAAACTGCTCGGTTAACAGCTCTGCGTTGAGTACTTTGTTTCTTAGTTTGGCAGATTTTAATTTGAGTGAAGCAAGTTGATTGATCGGATAGCCTTCCAGCATTTCTTTCTTGACATCTTTAGCTGCCTGGATCGACTGCTCAGCAGAAATAATCTCATCACTCTCCAGCACTCGCAAAAAGCGAATAAGATCAGTTTTACGATTGACGACAGTCTGCATTTTACTATCCAACTTGGTTAATATAGATAGAGTGTATATTATTTATCTTAAATATCAAACGGTTAAGATGAAGAACATCTTAGATTAATCAATTGAATCCAGAGTTTTAGACACATCACTCAATCTTTAACACATCCAACGCATTAATGGTCGTTTGTTTGGCAAGCGTAGCAGCAGTTTCTTTTCGCAGAGCGACTAAACTTCTAAAATTATCGAACAAATGCAGCGGCGTATTATAGGATTGCCGGCAAGTAGCCGGTGGCATATCTGGCGCGTCGGTTTCCATAACGATAGATTCTAGTGGTAAATTGACTGCTAAACGGTGTAATTTGGCCGCCCTTGGAAAAGTCATCGCGCCGCCAAACCCTAACTTAAAGCCCATATCACAATACTTTTGGGCTTGATGTTCACTGCCGTTAAACGCATGCACAATTCCGCCACAATTAAAATTTTGTAGAGACAAAACTTTAAGCATTTCATCATGCGCTTTACGCACATGCAAAACCACCGGCAACTCAGCCGCCCTGGCAATGCTCACTTGTGCGGAAACAAAATGAGTCTGTAGACTACGATTAGTGCCCGCTTTGTAATAATCTAATCCAATTTCGCCGATCGCAGCAATCGGACCAACCGACAAAGCCATTTCCAAATCGTGCAGATCTGTATTTTTATGCTCATCGATAAACATGGGATGAAGTCCCAAGGCAGTATGGCAAATAGAATAGGTTGCTGTAATCTGCCGGATCCCTCGCCAACCTCCTCTTTTGACCCCCGGAATAAGGATCCCGGAAATACCGGCTTCCTCGGCTTTTTCAACCATTTTTTTCCGGTTAGCATCAAATTGAGGAAAATCTAAATGACAATGGGTATCAAATAAGGTGATTTTGTTAGTCATTGAATGCCCATTCTAAAGGTGCCTGGCCGAAAATTATGCCCACATAAATTGCGAGCGATATTTTTAATTATAGTAGAGTCTTTATAACAATCATAGATTAATCAATTATCTAACCCTAATGTAGCTTTTGTTTGTATAATTTTAACGCGTAATAATATTATTGCAGGAGGCTATTTGTCAAACATGAATTTTTCCCAAATTGTGATCTATAAATTTGGGTACTAAAATCCACGATTGATTAGATTTATTGCTCGTTTGTCATTAAATAAACTCTAGGGGCTGTTGAACTATGAAAGACCAACAACCTCTAATGTTCTCTGGTTTGTTTGAATTCAATATCTGGCCACCTTTCCTGAATGAGATTCAGGTTAACCCGAGTGGGTGCCAGATAAGTCAAATTGTCACCACCATCGATCGACAAATTGTCCATCGCTTTTATTTTAAACTCTTCCAACATCTTCTCATCACCACATTCAATCCAGCGAGAACTGGTTACGTTAACAGGCTCGTAAATGCATTCCACTTTATATTCACTTTTTAACCGATGGGCAACGACCTCAAATTGCAAAACCCCAACCGCGCCCAAGATCAAATCATTGGAATTAAACGGTCTGAACACTTGCGTGGCACCTTCTTCGGATAGCTGGATCAAACCTTTTATTAGCGCTTTATTTTTCAGTGGATCGGCCAATCTAACCCGTCTAAACAATTCCGGCGCAAAATTGGGAATGCCGGTAAATTTAAGCATTTCACCTTCAGTAAAAGAGTCACCAATCTGGATGGTGCCGTGATTATGCAACCCAATAATATCCCCAGCGTAGGCACTCTCCAGGTTAGAGCGAGTGCCAGCCAAAAAGGTGACCGCATTAGAGATCTGTGTGTCTCGATTAATCCGTACATGTTTCATTTTCATGCCCTTAGTATATTTACCAGAGCAAATTCTCATAAAGGCAATTCTATCGCGATGAGCAGGATCCATGTTCGCCTGGATCTTAAAAATAAACCCTGAAAAATTTTCTTCTGAAGCGTTCACGACTCTTTGATCGGTCTGCCGGCTCATCGGTGCTGGTGCCCATTTGACCAATCCATCTAGCATCTGAGTGACCCCGAAATTGCCTAGTGCCGTGCCAAAATACACAGGGGTTAACTGCCCTTTTAAAAAGGCATCCAGGTCAAATTCATTGGACGCGCCTAACACTAACTCTAATTCTTCACGAAATTCTTCCGCCAGACTACCGATCTGCTGGTCTAACTCCGGGTTATGCAGCCCTTCGATACAATTCTCTTCTTGAATGATGTGTCCCTGCCCGGTTTTATACAGATAAAATTTATCTTCCAAGATGTTGTAAACACCTTTAAATTGCTTGCCCATCCCGATAGGCCAGGTGATCGGTGCGCAGCGAATATTCAGCACTTCTTCGACTTCATCCATTAACTCGATCGGATCTTTAATATCTCGATCCAGTTTATTCATAAAGGTCACAATCGGCGTATCTCTTAAACGGCAGACTTCCATCAGCTTAATGGTGCGCCGCTCAACGCCTTTACTGCTATCAATCACCATCAACGCCGAATCAACAGCGGTTAATGTTCGATAGGTATCTTCCGAAAAATCTTCATGTCCGGGGGTATCCAACAGATTGACGACTTGCTCATTGTAGGGAAACTGCATCACCGAAGTGGTAATAGAAATACCTCTTTCTTTCTCCATTTCCATCCAGTCAGAGGTCGCATGTTTACCGGATTTTCGGCCCTTGACCGTGCCCGCTTCCTGGATCTTGCGGCCTAAAAGCAACAGCTTTTCAGTAATGGTGGTTTTACCGGCATCGGGGTGAGAAATAATGGCAAAAGTGCGGCGTTTGTTAACTTCGGTGGTCACGGCGATCCCTGGTGAATATTGGCTAGAAAAAGACTGCGCAATTATCCCCAATAATGCCGCACAACTCAATCAAAACAATTTTCATCGTTAGTAACCAAAATGGTTGATGTTCAAAACGTGGGTTAATCGATCCGAGCTTTCATCACTAAACCATCTTCGCGGCCATTTTGGCTTTGATAATAACCTTTACGCAAACCAATTTCTCGATAGCCTCTTTTGGCATAAAGTTTTTTGGCGATCAGGTTGGAAACTCTGACTTCCAGGATAATGTTGCGGATCTGATGCTCTTTGGCATAAGCTTCAAGATACTCAAGCCAACGATCACCCAGGCCGTTGTTTTGTAGCTCCGGTAGTACACAAACATTGTGCAAATGAATTTCATCCAATACTTGTTGAAAGATCATATGGCCGATGATTTTGTTCTGAAACACCATTAAAAAACACACATAATTTTCCGATAAACAATCTCGCAGTATTTTATCACTCCAAGGAATTTCATAAGCTAAACTTTCATTCTGACAAATGACCGCAATGTCAGACTGATTAGCTAAACGGATTTCGACTGACTGCAATGGCTTTGAGTTAAGATCAGAGTTAGGGCCAGGATCCAACAAAGCTAACTCCGATTATTGTGTAACAGGTAGTTGATCAAATTGGAAAGGTCTTCTAGCGCCAAAGATTTTAAAGCGGGATTTTCGATCATCGAAAAAGGGTGGTAACTCACCAACGCTTGATAATTTTGCTCTAACTCAACCAGTCGACCTCTTAAGTTGGCGACATCGGCTTGCTTGTTCAGTAAATGAGCGACGGTTTCATCTCCCAGCAGCAACACCATATCCGGTCTGCAATCACCCAGCACCTCATCCATCGGGCTTGAATCTTTACCTAAACCGGCTTCTGATAAATGTGCCAGTTGGATTTTTAGCTCAAATGACAGCTCCGGCAACAATCCAATTAGCGCATTAATATAGTCGAGCATAAACTGACTGGGTGAATTGGCTCGGGCAAAACTATTGGCCGGTTGATCTATCTGATGGCGACAGATGATTAAAATACTTTTTGAATTCTCTTCTTTGATAGTTTGATTGGTCCAACTAACCAGTTTTAAATATTGACTGGAGGTGGCTTTGTTTCTCGGGGTGAAATCTTTGGTTGCCAAAAGGCTGGTAGTCTGTGCTGGATCCTTTGAGTCGCTCACGGTTTGGGGGAGTTTTTTGTCAGGCTCAGATCTTAAGATTTGCGGTGTGATTTTTTCATTATGTTCACCAATTGATCGTTCACCAATTGATCGTTCACCAATTGATTGTTTATCAATTAACGGAGCACCAACTGGCTGAGCGACAGTTGGCGCACTATCATTTGGTGTTTCGACCTTGACGATAGACTCTTCAGCGAGGTTACTTTTTACTTCTAAATTTTCTCCACCCGATCGCAGCTCTGATTTTGGCACCCAGCAGTCAATCCCCATGGCCTGTAAATAAGCCAGTCGCCATTTTTCAGTCATTTCAGAGTTAAGGTGTGCACTGTGCGAATTTGAAAGATGGCTCACAGTTTATCTCCGCAGTATTTACAATATTCAGCGTCAATATCATGGCCTTCTTCTCCACAATTTTGACAAGCGACATTTGATACATCTTTTTTAAATGCGCGGGCAAGCTCAGCGCTGTAAATTCCGGTTGGTACCGCGATGATCGCATAACCGAGGATCATTACCGCTGCGGCTATCATTTGACCAATTTGGGTTTGCGGAACAATGTCGCCATAACCAACTGTCGTCAAAGTGATAATTGCCCAATAAACAGATTTAGGGATGCTGGTGAAACCATTTTCAGCGCCTTCAACCAGATACATCACCGAGCCAAAAACCACCACAAAAATAAAAATAGAATATAAGAAGATCGTAATTTTTTTTCGACTGGCGTGTAACGCGATCATCAAGGTATTGGCTTCTCCCATATATTCTTCTAATTTAAAAACTCGAAAAACCCTTAAAACCCGTAAAACCCGGATCACTAAAAAGGTTTCTGCGCCAACATAATAAAGCGCAATAAAACTGGGTAAAACAGACACCAAATCGACGATACCAAAAGGACTCAAAGCATAAAGCATGGGCTTTCGTACGCTCAGCAAGCGCAAAACATATTCAATTGAGAACAAAATAGTAAAACTCCACTCAACGATATCTAAATAAAGCCCATACTGAACTCTTATTGAAGCAACACTGTCCAGCATGACCGCAATAACACTACAAATGATCGCGATGATTAACAGCACATCAAAGCGTTTTCCGGTTGGCGTATCGGCTTCAAAAATGACTTCATGCAACTTCTCACGCCATGGCGAAAGCGGACTTCCCTGGCTAAATTTTTTTATTTTTTTTACCATAAAACCCAGTTCCCTGAAATGGTTTCGCTTGGCGAGTGAGTGACTGCTTGCGCCATTTTACGACATTTTTGTGTGTCTTTCTGCTGCAAAAAATGAAAAAAGCCCTTTTCATTTTAAAAAGAGCTTTTTTTGAGGTAAATTTTACCAGGTTAACCCGGTAAAAAGAGGCTTATGTAGCAATCGCCTTAATTCTAATTTCGACTCGTCTATTTTGTGCGCGCCCCTCAGCCGATTGATTATTAGCAATCGGTTGCATCGGTCCTTTTCCAAAATGAACAATTCGTTTACTTCTAATCCCTTTTGATTTCAAATAGTTAGCAACTTGCATCGCCCGGCTTTGGGATAAAGACAAGTTATAACTCAAACCACCACTTGAATCGGTATGGCCTTCTATTTCGATTGCTGTTTTATCATAACCCGCTAAAACAGTGGCGACCGAATCAAGCACTGAGTAAAAACCTGTTTGAATATCTGCCTGGTTAGTTGCAAAAGTGATTTTGCCCGGCATAATCAGGTTTATCGCGTCACCCTGCCTTTCTACGCTAACCCCAGAATCAGCCAAAGACTGTCTAAATGCTGCCTCTTGCAAGTCCATGTAGGCACTAATTACTGAGTTGCTGTCCGCAGCTTTGAGCACATGGCTGATTTTCTTTTCGCCGTTATCAGGAGCACTGGTTTGGCAACTGGCCAAAACTATAGATAGCGCCATTAAACTTGCAGTAAAAATTTTGGATCTAATTAGGGACATTTAATAGACCTTGGGAAAAATTGAGTCAGGAACCTGAAAGTACTTATCAAGCGGGGGAGATTTTGACAAAATATCCCCGCTAGTTCAACTGATTAATTCTTAGTTCAATAACAAAATATCAGAAATGCGATCTACGCAGCAGCTTCTGAACCTCCTGCGGCTTTATCTTGAGAAAAATGACCTTTTATGTAGTCCTGGCTATATTCATCAACTTGAATGGCATCCAGCCGAAGTACCTCAGCCGCCAAATACTCACGGGCTTCAGGCTGGGTCAAAATGCCCGATGCAACGGCATTTTCCACTGTCTGGTCGAGATCCTTGCAAGTCACGACTTCGCCCTCTTTAATACCTTTTCGCAATTTTGCGGCGATCTTGCTGGCCGCGAGCACCTTGCTAAAGGCATGCTCAATTCTTCCAACAGGTTGTTGTTGGTCGCCAATATAAATATTTTTAGTTAATCGATCGCGTAATTCGTTACTTGAAAACATCGCTTGCACAATCTTGTGATCCAATTCATCACTGGGTCGTTTATAGGCGTTTCCATAAGGAAAGATAATGCGTCTTAACACTTTGCCAAGCCAGACGGGTTGTAAATTATCAAAGAAGTCGAGTAATGCGGTTTGCATTAAAAATAAATTATTCTCGATGGTCCATGTCACATACGCCAGATCAGCTCCCTGTTGACCATTGTCCTGATAATACTTAAGCACCGTTGAAGATAAATACAAATGACTTAAAACATCGCCTAAACGGGCAGACAGTCGCTCTTTTCGTTTAAGCTCCCCGCCTAATAATGCCATCGACAGATCAGAAACCAATGCCAACGCTGAACTCATGCGAGTTAGCTGTTGATAAAATCGTCCTGTTTCGCCATCAACCGGCTTTTTCGCAATTTTGCCGCCGCTAAGCCCCAGGCTCAAAGTACGAATAAAATTACTCAACCCATATCCAACATGGCGGAAAAAGAGTGAATCAAACTCATCTAAGCCTTGCTCTTCGTTGACATGGTTAGCAGCTTGCATTTCACGATAAACAAACGGATGACAACGCACCGCACCCTGACCAAATATCATCAGGTTTCTGGTTAATATGTTGGCTCCTTCCACGGTAATACTCACTGGTGAACTCATAAAACCGCTGGCCAAATAATTTCGTTCGCCCTGAATCACGCCGCGACCACCATGAATGTCCATCGCGTCATTGACTAACGCTCGCGCTGACTCGGTCATATGGTATTTTGCGATGGCGGTCACCACCGATGGTTTATAACCAGCATCGACAGCTGCGGCAGTGGTAATGCGGGTCGCCTCTAATTGATAAGTGGCACCAGCAATTCGAGCTAATGCTTCTTCGACACCTTCAAATTTACCGATCTCTGTTTTAAACTGTTGGCGCAAAATAGCATAAGCGCCAGTGGCTCGATAAGCCATTTTGGCTGCCGCCGTCGCCCCTGAAGGCAGTGAAATACCGCGTCCAGCCGATAAACATTCCACTAACATTTTCCAGCCTCGACCAGCGAAATCTTGACCGCCGACAATCCAGTCTATCGGGATAAAAACATCTTTACCTCGGGTCGGCCCGTTCATAAAGGGAGAGCCTACGGGGAAATGCCGCTCACCGATTTCAACTCCTTCATGGGAGGTCGGAATTAAGGCTACCGTGATCCCCAGATCTTTATCATCACCGAGTAAATTGTCAGGATCATACAGCTTAAATGCCAGACCTAAGACGGTAGCGATCGGTGCCAGGGTAATATAACGCTTATCCCAATTCAGGCGGATCCCTAATACTTGCTGGCCTTCAAAATTTTGTTGGCATACCACTCCTGTATCAGGCATTGCGCCAGCATCCGATCCCGCTTGCGGTCCGGTCAGTGCAAAACATGGGACTTCCTTACCTTTAGCCAAATTGGGTAAATAATGATTTTTTTGCTCATCGGTCCCGTAATGCAGCAATAATTCGGCAGGCCCTAATGAATTGGGTACCATCACACTAACCCCTAACGCCCCACTCCGAGATGCCAATTTAGTCACAATGCTCGAATGGGCCAACGCTGAAAATCCCTTACCGCCATATTCTTCAGGTATGATTAAACCTAAAAAACCTTCCTTTTTTAAATAATTCCAGACTTCTTCAGGCAAATCTTTATCTTCGAAACTCACTTTCCAATCGCAAACCATCTCACAAACCGTTTCAACCTGATTATCCAAAAACGCTTGTTCTTTTTCGGTTAGTTCGGGTTTGGGCGTTTTTAACCATTTTTTCCAATCGGGGTTACCTCTAAAAAGTTCGCCATCCCACCAGACATCACCCGCATCAAGCGCTTCTTTTTCGGTTTGATTCATTGGCGGCAGAACTTTTTTAAAAAAAGCGAAAAACGGACGGGTGATTTTATCTTTACGTAAATCATCGGCAAAAAATAACACCGCCACCGGGATAAATAACAACCAGGGAATGATTAGAAATTTGCTCGACATGGTCATCATCACTAATGCGACTCCAGCGCTGGCTAACGCCGTGCCCATACGAGCCCGGAAATAAGCACTTGCCCAAATAACCCCGAATAAAATAAATATCTGGAATGATAAAACCATGATTAATGCTCTCCTGCAGAAAGCTTCTTGTGACCAACATCGTCACTAGCTTGTGTTGTGCCATACGGCTTGTTTGAGTCAAACGAAAAGGCGGCCGACATAAATGGAACCAGTCGCTTGATAATTTCTTCGATAGAAACTTTTTGATCAAAATCACTTTCCGAGATCTCTTGAAGCGCTTCATGACCGGCTAAGGTAAAAATAAAGGAGCCAAGCATAAAATGCAGTCGCCAGAACATTTCTGTCGGTTGCAAATTAGGACTGGTGGTATGCAGTAACTGGGTAAAACGCTTTAATATGCTGGCATAGTGCTCCATAGCAAAACGTCTGATATGGCCTTGAGTTTCCGCATAAGCGCGGCCTAAAAGATTCATAAAAACCCCCGCACCGTCCGGCCTTAAATTATCCAGTTGAGTGATTGGTTTAATTAATGTGCTTAATACGTCAATGACTTGCAATTCAGAATCAGCTTCATCCAGCCTATCCATTTCTAAACTCAAATCATTGGTAAATCGCAACATAAAACGATCGAAAACAGCCTGGATCAAGGTTTTTTTAGAGCCAAAATGGTAATTAACCGAAGCAAGGTTAACCTCTGCTTTGGCGGTTATCATACGCAGACTGGTTTCCGAAAAGCCATGGTCGGCAAACAACTCTTCGGCCACATTAAGTATTTTTTCTTTGGTTGAAGTCAAATTTTGACCTATTTAATTAGCAAATTCAAACAAGTGTTTGAAACATACGTTCAAAACAGTACAAAGTCAATCAAAAATAATCTTGGGAAAAGTCGGTTGAAGCGACTCAAAACCTGGCTGATACAAATATTTCTTCGCTCCTCCTTAATCTAAACTTAGTCGTTAAAACACCTGTTGTTTAGCAAAATATTGCCTATACTCAATCATAATATAAGACTTAGATTAGTCTAATTTCAACCTAATTACCGGATAAAGTAGGCAATTTCATGAAGCACTCTGCAAATCAGATCACCTTATTGCAACTAGCTGCGGCGCAACTGGCACTGTCCCTTAAAGAAACGGAGCAGCCATTTGATGATCTTTCCAAACTCTTCATTGAAATCGTTGAGGGTTATAATTCCATGGAAGGATTAATAGGTTCACCTGAACAGTCTGATATTGAAAAACTGCAATCACTCCATCAAGGCACCCAGGCTAAAGTGCGCAACGCCATCATGGATTTTCAATTTTATGATCGCATGACCCAGAGGTTGCAACATATTATGGCAACCATTCAGGACGCCATCCAGACACTAGAGATAAAAGCTAAAGGCAATGATACAGAATGGCATGAAATCTTTGAACGAATTGAAAAAAGCTACACCATGCGAGAAGAAAAACAACTGTTTGATAGTATTCGTAGCGGCGAAGGTTTTGAATCAGCGGTCAAGTCTTTAATTGAACAAACTTTCAAAAAAGAAGCCGTGGAGTCCGAAATTGAGTTGTTTTGAAAACTGATTCACATGCCCCCTTTCGATCATCTAACTCGACTGATACTGATATCGCCACCTGCTTGCTGTTGTTAGTCACACTCAATAAATTTTCTGCATGCTGATATCAACAGCCCCTAGCCAAATAAACCAATATTTAGTCAGGCTGTTAGTTTTTCACAT
>JAUUYO010000101.1 GCA_030590405.1 Kangiellaceae bacterium | reverse complement strand
ATTCAATTAACAACAGGGAATACGGTTGAGTCATTCTCGTTTTAAAATAAGCAAATTTCACCTTGCATACCGCCGAATCAATCTTGATTGGATTAGATGTCAAATTATTGCTGGCACTACTAAAGAGATTGCGAAAACAATATTCCCAGCCTATCCGCTTGCTGGGAATTGGCGTGCTATTTCCAGATGAAAAAAGTCAAAAGGGTTGCAGCAGTTGGATATTTTTTAATTTTATCCGTTACTGCAATCGAGCGGCACCATCCAATCGGATTACTGAACCATTGAGCATTTGATTATCATTGATGTGTTCAACCATTTTAGCGAATTCTTCAGTGGTTCCAAATCGAGAAGGGAAAGGAATTCCAGCCGCCAGAGAATCACGGATTTCATCGGGAACATTGGCCATCATCGGGGTTTCAAACATACCTGGCGCAATAGCCATGCAGCGAATTCCCGATTTGGCGAATTCTCGTGCCAACGGAAGCATCATACCAACGATTGCCGCTTTTGTAGCTGAATAAGCAACTTGTCCAAACTGTCCTTCAAAAGCCGCAATTGATGCAGTATGTATAATAACTCCACACTCATTGTTGGTATCTGGGGTGTTGTTTTGCATGTGACGGGCGGCCGCACGGGTTAATAAAAAAGTACCTGTCAAATTGATATCGACCACTTTTTGAAAGTACTCAGCTGGCATTGGTCCTTTTTTACTGATGATTTTGCCAGCGCCTAAAATTCCAGCGCAACCAACCGCCAGATTGATATGGCCAAACTTTTTTGCGGCATTATCAACCGCAGCGTCGACATCTGCTTCTTTGCTGATATCTGTTTTTACAAAAATAAGCTGATCAGGATATTTGGCAGCAATTTTACTTCCTTGTTGCTCATTGATATCTAAAATAGCCGCCTTGCCACCTTGGGATACAATTCTTTCGATTACGGCCAGGCCAAGTCCTGATGCACCGCCACTTACTACGGCATGAGTATTTTTAAATGACATATTAATCGTCCAATTTTGGTAAGGATAAATTTTCGCACATTGTAACAGCTATTATAGCAATAGGAGAAAAGACTCTGTTATTTTAAAGAGACTGGTTTAAAGAGACTGGTTTAAAGAGACTGGTTTAAAAAGCTGGTTTTGAGGAGCGCTTGATTAGACTGGGCGAGGGAGAATATTGGATCAGCCACACAGCCTCAATGTAGCAACTACAATCAAGGCGCTTATTTTGGCGATAATCAGTTTGTTATCTAAAAATACTCATGATCTGAGAACGATCATCATGACGGTTATGGCCCGGCTCGGAATTTTTATTGTAACGAATAAATATCTCGTCAATGTCTTCCAGGGTATCGTCCAGTCGACAATAGTCATTTTCTTTCAACGATTGCATCATGCTATTGGCAAAGTATTCATATTCAGTTGCCCACAGATGAGGGTTATTGGCTTGTTTCATACGGCGACCGATACGTCCTAGAATACCGTAGAGTCGAGGAGCATCATGGGCTTTACAATATTCCTTAATCATATCTTTCATCATGGCGTATTGTGAACTGGTGATTTTGATAGCATTTTTCTTATTAAACTGGGGCTGCATTGACTTCAAGATGCTTGGGATCTGCTGAACTGACATATGCTTCAACTCCTTTGAAAAAAACAAAAATAGACGCTTACCCATCAAATATAGATGAGTTATTTGTAAAGTACAATAAATAGAATAAAATAATCTCAAATAGCAATGTTGATAGCGCTAATCCATCTAATGACTGTTATTTATTGATGATTTCAATATTTTTCTTGCTGATAAATCCGTTCAGAGAATGGTTTACTTCGACTGATAATTCACTCTTGTTTGCTATTTGATAATGACTTCTGGTTATTAATTGAACGAATAGACTGTTATTGTTGAATCTGCAAAGAAATTCACAGGGAATACTTGAAGAAACCGGGTAAATTGTGGTCTTATTGGCAGTTAAAATAGTCGCAAGCATAAAATAGCGAATCATTCAGAATAACAATTAGAAGGATTATCATGGCAACACAACGTGGTGGGTTTAGTTCTCGACTCGGGTTTATTCTTGCAGCAGCCGGTTCTGCAGTGGGTTTAGGGAATATCTGGAAGTTTCCATTTGAGGTTGGGCAAGGCGGCGGGGCGGCTTTTGTTGTCATGTATCTGATTTTTTGTTTTGTTCTTTGTTTTCCTGTGATGGTCGCCGAAATTGCGATTGGCCGAAAAACTCAATTAAACCCTGTCGGCGCGTTTAAAGCGTTGGGCTATAAAAACTGGGCAATTGTGGGTTATTTGGGGTTAGCCAGCGGAGTATTGATCCTTTCCTTTTATAATGTGGTTGCCGCCTGGGCGTTTGGATATTTTGTCGATATTTTGTTTGGTACTTTCAATGTCGGTGAGCAGGCCTTTGGCACATTTGTTGCCGATTACGTGAAAGTTGGCGGTTATGGGGTGTTGTTTATGCTCAGTACCGCTTTTATCGTGTCAAGAGGGGTCTCAGGCGGGATCGAAAAAGCCGCTAAAATTCTAATGCCGACTTTGTTTATTATGATCCTGGCGCTGATTGTTTATGCGCTCACTTTGCCTAACGCAATGGAAGGTATTAAGTTTTATCTGATACCCGATTTTAGCCAAATAACCGGTAAAGTTATCTATTCAGCCTTAGGTCAGGCCTTTTTCAGTTTATCCTTAGGCATGGGCGCACTAATCACTTATGGCAGTTATGTTTCTAAAAAGGATAATATTGTCAGCGCTGCAGCAGCTATTACTTTAATGGATGTTGGGGTCGCCACTTTGGCTGGCTTTATGATTTTTCCATTTGTATTTTCTCAAGGCATTGAGACTGATGGTGGTGCCGGATTAATCTTTATGACCTTGCCAGGAGTTTTTGAATCTCTAGGTTCGGTTTTAGGTATTGTTGTAGGCGCATTATTTTTTCTATTACTCTCCTTCGCTGCCTTTACTTCAACCATTTCATTATTAGAAGTACCGACCGCTTATATGGTTGATGAAAAGAAAATCCCAAGAAGTAAAGCGACCTGGATTGTCGCTATCTTTATTTTTATCGTGGGCATCCCTTCTTTACTTTCTGCTGGTGCAGTTGATTCTTTGACTCACTTTGTGACTTTGAAAGGAGCTGGTGATAAAAGCTTTATGGATTTTGTGGGGCTAATTGCTAGCGATACATTCTTACCGTTAGGTGGTTTCTTGATTGCAGTATTTACCGCCTATGTTTGGAAGAAAGAAAATTTTAACGCAGAAATGGCCAACGGTGATGAAGAAATCCGCGGTAGTTGGTTGCAAAGTTATGTTGATTTCGCGATTGGTTATGTTTGTCCTATCTTACTGGGCAGTATTTTTATTGTCACAGTATTAGATAATTTCTTAGGTATTAGAATTTTGGATATATTGTTTGGTTAATAACTGGTTGAGTTATTAATACTCCATTATTTCATGTAGAAGAACAAGACCTCAACAAATACCTGGTGATAGTTGTTGAGGTTTTTGCTTTAGTTTTTTTCCAATTTTTTTGAGGTAATCCAGTGGCTATAACCAAATCATTTTATGGTCGGTCTCTTTCAGTTCTGGTTGTCATTTGTGGACTGACCGCATGTACGCCAGAAACTGAAGACAAAAAAGAGACTGAAACAAAAGTTAGACCCTTCCCTTCCACTTATAAACCGATTGCCTCAGAGTCTTTTGTTATCGAACATGCTACCGTTCTAACCGGAACCGGACGGCAATTAGAAGACGCTTCAGTTTTTGTTGAAAATGGCAAAATTAAAGTGGTTGGTAACAATATTTATGTCCCGGCCAATACCAAACGATACGATGGTAACGGCAAATGGGTCACTCCAGGTATTATTGACGTTCATACACATTTAGGTGTTTATCCTTCTCCGGGAATTGAAAGTACTCAAGATGGCAATGAAATGACTGCACCAGTGACAGCGGAGGTATGGGCCGAGCATTCTGTGTGGACTCAGGATCCTGGTATGCAATTGGCATTAGCTGGCGGGGTAACCACTTTTCAGGTGCTTCCCGGATCGGGTAATTTAATAGGCGGCCGAGGGGTCACCTTAAAGAATGTGTATGCTCGCTCTGTGCAGGCGATGAAATTTCCAGATGCACCTCATTCACTTAAAATGGCCTGCGGCGAAAATCCAAAGCGGTTTTATGGCTCTAAAGGGCGAGCGCCATCTACTCGGATGGGCAATGTGGCTGGATATCGTTCCGCATGGATAAAAGCGAAAGCTTATCGAAAAGAGTGGGATGAATATTATGAATCTGTTGGTAGTAAAAAGGAAAAAGATAAACCTAAAAGAAATCTACAGTTAGACACTTTGGCTGAAGTACTTCGAGGCAATATTTTAGTACACAATCATTGTTACCGAGCGGAAGAAATGTTGATAATGATTGATATCGCAAAAGAATTTGATTATAAAATATCGGCATTTCATCATGCGATAGAAGCTTATAAAGTTGCCGATGTTTTGGCCAAAGAAAATATCTGCGCGGCGGTGTGGGCGGATTGGTGGGGATTTAAACATGAAGCTTTTGATCATGTCAGGGAAAATGCTGCAATGATTGAAAACGCCAAAGCTTGCGCGATTATTCATTCTGATTCTGCCATTGGTATCCAGCACTTAAATCAGGAAGCGGCCAAAGCGATGGCGGCGGGTAATAAAAATGGTCTATCGTTAGAGCCTAAAACGGCGATTGCCTGGATTACCTCCAATGCTGCAAAAGCCATCGGCGTTAGCGATAAAACCGGTAGTTTAGAAGAAAATAAAATGGCCGATATGGTTATCTGGTCGCACAATCCATTTAGTATTTATGCCAAAGCAGAAAAAGTTTTTATTGATGGGGCACTAATGTATGACCGAGATGATCAAAACAAACAGCCAGTGAGTGATTTTGATTTAGGTATTATCGATCCTCAGGGAGAAAGATTATGAAATCAATAATAAAAAAAGCAATCACAACGTTGCTCCTGTTCGCGAGTGCAACCATACATGCTGAAGATTTTTTGATTAAAAATGCCACGGTTCATACAGCATCCTCACGGGGGGTATTATCTAATACCGATATTTACGTGAGTGACGGTTTTATCATGCAGGTGGCGAAAAATATCAAACTAAAATCTAAGCATACAGTGATTGATGCAAACGGAAAACACGTCACGCCAGGATTAATTAATGCATCCACTCAGTTAGGTTTAGTTGAAATTGGCGCGGCTTCCAGTACCGTCGATTATTCGACCAAAAATGAACAACAAGGTGCCTCTTTTAATATTGCACCAGCGATCAATTTTCGTTCGACCTTGATGCCACAAAATCGTATCAATGGATTGACTCGTGCTATTGTTCGGCCCGCTGGTGGCACTTCAATTTTTCATGGTCAAGGTGCCGCGATTGCTTTGCTTTCTAACGAGCAAGGGTTGATCCGTGAGCAACTCGCTCAATATGCCAGTTATGGGATTGCGGGGGCGAATATTTCTGGTGGCTCCAGAGCTTCTGCTTATTTTATATTAGATAAAGCGCTCGAAGAAGCAAACTATTTACGCCACAACCGAAGCCAATATAAACCTGGATTCGATTGGCATTTTTCGCAATCGCTGCAAGACCTGGATGCGCTCAAAGCGGTATTGGAAAAGAAAATACCTTTGGTTATTTCAGTCCACCGAAGCGATGATATTTTGCAGATGATTAAACTGGCCAAAAAACATAGCGTGCGATTAATTCTTGCCGGAGCTTCTGAAGCTTGGCTAGTGGCAAATGAAATTGCCAGAGCAAAAATTCCGGTGATCATGGACCCTATTTTAAATTTACCGGATTCTTTTGAATCTTTAGCCAATCGGTTGGATGCGGCGACAATTTTAAATGAGGCCGGAGTGAAACTGGTGTTTACCGGAATTGATTGGCAATCTACTCATAATGGCTATTTGGTCAGACAGTCTGCGGGTAATGCGGTGGCTTACGGTATGCCAGTGGAAGATGCAATCAAAGCCATGACAACCAATACAGCGGAAGTTTTTGGGATCAAAAATTATGGTCAAATAGCAGTCGGAATGGAAGCCGATATTGTGGTTTGGGATGGCGACCCATTAGAACTAACGACTAATGCGGATACTGTTTTAATTAAAGGCATTAATCAGCCGATGGTGTCTCGCGCGACTCGGTTAAGAGATCGTTATTGGGATTTAAAAGATATTCCCAACAAGGCTTTCATACGGTAACTTTCTAGAAAAGTAGAGTGGACTAATCGTCGGTCAATAAAAATAACTACAACTATAAATATAACGACAAAGAAGGGTAATAATGAGTTCAGAAAAAAAAGCAGCGACATTAATCGATGCGTTAATTCCCATCGTATTATTGATGATAATGCTATTCACCTCGGTTAGTTTTTATGGTTCCGATTCCTCCTATGGCGCCAATCAAATCGCGCTAATATTAGGCGCTGCGATCGCCAGTATGATCGGCTTTAAGAATGGTTACAGTTGGGATGAAATCGAAAAAGGTATTTCAAAAGGAATATCGACCGCTTATGGTGCGATCCTTATTTTAATGATGGTTGGATCATTGATCGGTAGTTGGATTATTTCCGGTACCGTGCCCACCATGATTTATTATGGTTTACAAATCTTGGAACCCAGTATTTTTTACGTTGCCGCCTGTCTTATTTGTGCCATGGTTTCAATCAGCATTGGCAGCTCTTGGACTACAGCGGGAACGGTGGGCGTAGCATTAATTGGTATTGCTGCGGCGTTAGATATGTCAATGGGTATAACTGCCGGTGCGATCATTTCCGGTGCCTATTTTGGCGATAAGATGTCGCCTTTGTCAGATACCACCAATTTAGCACCGGCTGTTGCCGGGACTGATCTATTTACCCATATCAAGCATATGATATGGACCACTGGGCCGAGTATTTTGCTCGCTCTGGTTTTGTTTACCACTATCGGATTTACCCAGGATTATAAAAATGAACCGGCTAATCTCGGCACCACCATCGATGTACTTCAACAGCAATTTAATATTACGCCATGGGCATTGATCCCGTTAATATTAGTATTAGTTTTAGCTTTTAAAAAAGTGCCTGCATTTTTAACTTTATTAATTGGTTCTTTAGCTGGTTGTATCTTTGCAATTATTTTGCAGCCACAAACATTAGAAAGAAGTGTGGCTTCTTCGATGTATCAATGTGTGCCCATTAAAACCTCACAAGTGTTTAGTCAATGTGATGTGGAAAAAGTTGAAATCATTGATAATCAAGCAACTCTTTTTGCAAATTTAATCCTTGCAAACGAGCAAACAAAAAGTGTATCAATAAAATTAATAGATAAGACCAAACAAGAAAATCTGATTGTTGAATTTGATGGTCAAAACTATCCATTAGCATTTGAACCTCGTTCGAAATTTAGTAATACCACTGATGCTATTTGGCGCGCGATGTTTGAAGGATATAAATCGAACTCCGGCGATGTAGGGGTGGATAATCTATTGTCTCGCGGTGGCATGTGGAGCATGATGAATACTATCTGGTTAATCTTAACCGCATTAACATTCGGCGCGGTGCTTGAAACCGTTGGTTTATTACAGCGCATTGTCCAATCTATTTTAGGTTTAGTGAGAGGAACCGGTTCGCTGGTTTCTGCGGTCATTGGGACTTGTATCACAACCAATATTATTGCAGCCGATCAATATATCGCGATTGTTCTTCCAGGTAGAATGTTTAGGGCTGAATTTAAAAGGCGTGGACTCGACCCCAGAAATTTGTCCAGAACCCTTGAAGATAGTGCTACTATGACTTCGCCGTTAATTCCATGGAATACTTGTGGCGTTTATATGGCAGGGGTACTCGGTGTACCAACATTGGTATATTTACCATTTTGCTTTTTTAATATAGCCAGTCCGTTTGTCTCCATAATTTATGGCATTACCCATTTCAAAATAACCCGACTAGATGAATCAGATGAAGGAAAAAACGATGAAAACGCTATACTCTCTAACGGGTAATTCTCAAAAGCTAGATGGCGGCGCGATGTTTGGCAATGCGCCTAAAGGCATGTGGCAAAAATGGATTGAAGTGGACGAGCATAATCGGATCGATTTGGCTTGTCGATGTTTGTTGGTGAAAGAAACCTTAGAAAATGGCGAGCAAAGAAATATTTTATTTGAAGTGGGCATTGGCGCTTTTTTTGAACCAAAAATGAAACATCGATTTGGCGTAGTTGAAACCGAGCATGTACTTTTAAACTCACTCGATGCCATCGGCCTTAAGCATACCGATATTGATGTTTTGGTTTTATCTCACCTTCATTTTGACCACATCGGCGGTTTATTAAGTCAGTGGCAAGAGGGTAAGGAGTCAGAATTATTGTTTCCTAATGCTTCAATTCTGGTAGGTAAAAAAGCTTGGGAAAGGGCATTGAACCCTCATTTTAGAGACAGGGCGTCGTTTATTCCTGCGCTGATGGAACTACTTAAAAATCGTGGAAACTTGCATATAGTTGATAGCGAGATACATCAGATTCTGGGAGATGATTACCGCTTTCATATCAGTGACGGGCATACTCCCGGAATGATGCTTGCCGAAATCAGCATGCCTGACGGTCCAATCGTTTTTTGCGCTGATTTAATCCCCGGAGTGCCCTGGGTGCATCTGCCCATTACCATGGGGTATGATCGTTTTGCTGAAAAATTGATCGATGAAAAACAAAGTCTTTTAGCTGATTTACTGGCTAGAAACGGGCGTTTATTCTTCACCCATGATGCTAAGATTGCCTGTGGAAAACTCGCAATGAACGACAAAGGCAAGTATTGTTTAAGTAATTCACTGGTTGAACTATCAGGACTGACCAATTAAAAACCACAATATTAGCTTGGTTTTTACGCACTTCTGGGGCTTGTTGAAAATAAAAAGTGACGAGCATTAAGAACGAAATGAAAGTGAGCTATCGATGACTTCTTTTAGTCTAAGTGTTGAAAAATTATTTGATGGAGAAAAGGTTCTCCATAATCAAACGGTTTTAGTCGAAGCTGGTTTGATCAAAAGCATTCAAAATTCTAAATCAAACATCAAATCCTTGCCTGGCATGTTAGTTCCTGGCTTTATCGATATTCAGGTCAACGGCGGCGGCGGTTGTCTTTTTAACCAAAACCCGAATGTTAAAACTTTAATAAAAATTGCTGACGCTCATCAAGCTTATGGAACCACCGGTTGGTTACCAACCTTAGTCACCGATTGTTTAGAAAAAATGCAACAGGCCGCCGATGCCGTTAGTCAGGCACGCTCGATAAAAACTACCGGAATATTAGGGGTTCATTTTGAGGGTCCCCATTTATCGGTAGAAAAAAAAGGCGTTCACAGTGCGGAGTTAATTCGTGAGTTAAGCCCGGCTGAAATGAAAATTTATACGCGCAAAGATCTGGGGCAAGTCGTGGTTACTCTAGCACCAGAAAATGTTGCTCCAAAACTAATTAGCGAATTAGTGGGCGCTGACGTAATTGTTTGTTTAGGGCATAGTAATGCCGATTTTGAAACGACCCAAAAAGCCCTGGATGCCGGAGCAACAGGTTTTACGCATTTGTTCAATGCGATGTCACCGTTTGGCTCAAGAGAGCCTGGCATGGTTGGCGCCGCTTTGCTGGATAAAAATAGCTACGCTGGTTTGATCTTGGATGGCATTCACGTTCATCCCATGAGCGCAAAATTAGCGCTGGCGCAAAAACAAAAGATTATGCTAATAACCGATGCGATGCCACCAGTTGGTTGTACACAAACCAGTTTTGAATTTTTTGGACACAAGGTAGTGAGAGAAGGTAATAAGCTGACTGATCGCAACGGGCGTCTGGCAGGGTCAGTTCTGGATATGATTTCAGCGGTGAATAATGCGGTTGATATGTTAGGTGTTGAGCTTACAGGTGCGATTAATTTAGCCTCAAAAAATCCTGCAAGATTTCTTGGTTTAGAGAATCGCTACGGCGAGCTAAAAGAACAAGCCAACGCTTGCATGCTATTGCTTGATGATAAAGGTGTTATTCAGTCGAACTGGATTGATGGACATAAAATATTTTAGCAATGATTGTAGCGATGTTAAAAAGTTACTAATTGCAAAAAAATCAGGGCCGAGAGTCTATATTCGGATAGGCTCCTGGTCGATATTTCGACTGAAAATAGCGCAAAAAACACTAATAACAGCTTGAAATAAAAAAATAGCAGAAAAAAGCAATAATTTTGAACTTAACGGTTATGACTGTGTCTGAGTTATTAGAATACAGATTTTTCTTTCGGTTGTTAGTTAGGCAGTCGGATGTCGTGTAGAGTTTCCCCTTTATTGGCTCTTTGCGACGTTGTTCCGATAAAGTTGAGCCACCATTTTGGTGGCTTTTTTTTGCCTACAGGATGTATGTACCAAGAGTAGGTGCTTAAGGCAATTAGCGGTAGCAAGGGTACGGTAGCGTTGCCTGTTTGATTCCTGACCTTATGTTTTATTGTTTCTTAGGTAATTGCAGGCCGAGTTGTACTCCTCGCCAACGAGCAAAATACATGCTACCCAGTAAAAACATGGTAGCAAAAATGATTTCTAAAATGATCGGAATGATTTCATTGAATGAAGTAATCAAGGCGGCTAATCCATGACAAATATACATTACGGCAATAAAACCGGACCATGCATGGGTATAAGCTTTGCCTTTTAATAGACCAGACATGGGGAATATTAAAGGGATCAACCAGAAAATGGTGATCGATTTATTGGAGTACAGCTCGGAGGGATACCACCATAAATTCCAAATGGGAATAAGTAAAATCAACCCCCAATAACCCATCAGGGTGATGCGATGGGCTTTTAACATTTGTTCAGACGGCGCTTCAATTTTTTTTGAGTTATCAAGGGACATTTTTCGGTTAAACCTATTTGAGTTTTATGGCGAGTGACGCCAGACGTTTGCCCTGAGCTATCGCCAGTTCTTTTTCTGCCTCAGAAATCGGGTTATTATTTTCATGCCCCGCCCAATGAGTCACCCCATAAGGGGTACCGCCACTTTGGGTATGTAAAAGTGTGGTTTCGCTATAAGGGATCCCTGAAACCAACATGCCATGATGAAAAAATGGGATCATCATGCTGAGTAAAGTCGATTCCTGGCCACCGTGCAAGCTACTACTGGAGCTGAAAAAGGTCACCGGTTTTCCTGCTAACTGGCCGTTCATCCAGACATCACTGCTTTGATCGATAAAATATTTGAGTGGTGCGGCCATATTGCCGAAGCGGGTGGGGCTGCCGACCGCAAGTCCCAAACAACCGGCTAATTCTTGCTGAGATGCGTAACAGTCACCTTCAGTAGGAATTTTCTGTTCAGTTGCTTCACTATTTGGTGATACTCGAGGCACGGTTCTAATTATCGCTTCAACGCCTTGCAGTTCAATTCCGCGAGCAATCAGCTCTGCCAGCTGTTTGGTGGTGCCACCTGAGGAGTAATACAGAACTAACAGGTAATCCATTTATAAATTCTCTTTTAAAGGTGTTTT
>JAUUYO010000024.1 GCA_030590405.1 Kangiellaceae bacterium | reverse complement strand
TGACGTACTATCTATGAATATATACGGACACCGTTAACTTTAAGGTAATAAAAGCTTAGAGCATTTTTGCCAGAATTTCCTCCAATTTGATCTGATCTTTGGCAAAATTACGGATACCTTCCGCAGTTTTTTCAGTCGCCATGGCATCTTCATTCATTTGCCATCTAAATTCATTCTCAGTTAGCTTGTTTGGGCGGGCACAAAATTTTTCTGCTGGCAATAATTTTTGCACAATAGTCGTATTATTTTGTGAAAGTTCCGCCATTAGAGCAGGGCTAATGGTCAATCGGTCGCACCCAGCTAATTCGATAATTTCGCCAACATTTCTAAAACTGGCGCCCATAACGACCGTTGGATATTGGTGTTGTTTATAATAATTATAGATGGCGGTCACCGACTTGACGCCAGGATCTTCATCAGCCGGATAGTCACTTTTTCCGCTAGATTTTTTATACCAATCCAAAATGCGTCCGACAAAAGGAGAAATCAGAAATACGCCTGCTTCGGCGGATGCTCTGGCCTGTACAAAGCTAAACAGTAAGGTCAGATTGCAATTAATCTCTTCTTTTTCTAGAATTTTAGCGGCTTGAATACCTTCCCAGGTAGAAGCAATTTTTATTAATATTCTTGATTTATCAATATTGATTGATTGGTAAAATTGAATGATTTTACGCGCTTTTTGCACAGTTTTTTCGCTATCAAATGAAAGCCTTGCATCCACCTCGGTTGAAACACGACCGGGGATCAAGGATAAAAGTTTTGCTCCAATCAAAATACTTAAGTAATCACTGGCTTCGACTAATTGCTGATCTTTGTCATCAGTTTGCGTTTTTGCATATTGAATAGCTTGTGAAATCGTTTCCGAATAATCTGGTAATGCAATAGCTTTTAGTAACAACGAAGGATTAGTAGTGGCATCTTGCGGCAAAAAATCAGCAATGGCAGTAAAATCGCCTGTATCGGCAACCACGGTTGTCATCGTTTTGAGCTGCTGTAGTTGATTTGTCATAGTTGAACCCAGTAGAAAATAAAAAGCTTCGATGACATGTAATATATCAGTAAATAGGGACAGGTGGTACTGCTTCATTTTTTAATTATGGGCTTACTCACCATCCTCCTTGAAACAACGTTGGTTATGTTTTTTTTACTTTGAAATTAGTTTACTAAACTTACTCGTTTCATCAACGGCAAATACTGATTTTATTTTTAGAATCTCTAAAGTGCCAAACACAATTGCATCTAATTCACGAAAAGCCCTCCATAGAAGATCGATCGTCCCCGAAGAAAACGGCCTATGACTATAAATAAACAAAGGGGATTAATTTGGGTGTAAGTATATTGTCAAAAAAGATAGCCTAATAGTAAAAAAGTAAATACAGCCAATCCAAAATAACGTAGCTATTACAGCTCTCAACAATAATTTATATGGTATCCTGCATTAAACCATCAATAATATAGATGATACTATTTTCCGATGAAACTCGATCTCGACTCAATCCGCGTACTAAACACCATTGTCGAACAAGGCAGCTTTACGGCAGCAGCCAAAGTACTTCATCGCGCTCAATCAGCAGTCAGTTATCAGATCCGAAAATTAGAAACCAGTTTGAACCTGACAATTCTTGATCGTAGCCAGTACCGAGCCGTGCTTACCCCAGAAGGTAAAACAATCTTGAGTGAGGGCAAACGGCTTTTAGCTCAAGCTGAGCACATTGAACAGCTTGCACGCCAATTAGGTCAGGAATGGGAACCTAGCTTTGAAGTAGTGGTCGATGGCATTTTGGAAATTTCGCCAATCATGGCGGTGATCAAGTCTTTGATTAACGAAGATATTCCGACACGAATATCATTGACCATGGAATATTTAGGCGGGGTTCAACATCGTTTTGAACAAAACCAGGCCGATCTGATGCTGGTTAAGGAATACCAGGCCTCGACCCAATTGTTATCTCATGCATTGCCCGAAGTGGAATGTTTATTATGCATCAGTCACGATCATCCACTTGCCAAACTGGAAAAAGTCGACCTTAATACCCTACAACAATATATTGAACTCAGCGTTCATGACTCGAGTAATCAGGAACTGTATTCAGTGGAACACATGCATTTTGGCGGTGAGAAGATGTTTTATTTAAGTGATTTTAAGAGTAAAAAACAGGCCGTATTGCAAGGCATTGGATTTGGCTGGATGCCCTATTATCTGGTGGAAAAGGAACTTGCTAACAACAACCTGGTGGAAGTCAACTATCAACACGGTTCCCGCTTTAGTTTCACTCCACATTTAGTTTGGCGAGCAGAAAAATCGCTGGGTAAAACCGGTCAAAAATTTATCGATAAGCTATTAAGTACCAAGGTTTGTTGATCACTAGTCTCGCCTTGCCTATATTCGGTTACGCCTGAATAAATGGTGACCGGGTTTTTGGGAGCCTATGCATTGTTTTCCACCAATATTCTCAGTTGTTCCGCTAATTTTTCAGCCCGCTCCAGTGTCAGTTCTAAAGAGACGATGACAAATTCTTCACCATCCGATGTCTTTTACTATATACTCGCTTTCTTTGCCAAAACCAATCAAATAGCTGACCAATGACCATAAAACATTGCATTATTCATGGCCTGTCCTCACAGGGAGAAAATAAGGAGATCAATTTAAGAGATGAAGAGAATCCCAATGAGGGCCCGACTATTTCCCTTTTTACTCAACTTAAACAATCGCTGCAACGCAGTGCAACCCGGCAATATGGCTTATTTGACCCTGAACAAGGCGATAACCCACTAGCTAGCTGGCTAACAAAATTTAAGCAACAGGAACTCGGTTTTGTTTCTGTCACTAAAAAAATGACCGAGCAACTAAAATTGACTCTGGCAGATAATGAAGATCCTTTTTCAGCCCACCTGCTGTTTGTAGTTGAAGAATTGATGGAGCATGACTATCTATACGTTTTTTGGATCAATCATTCAGATGCTCAATATATTGACTCCCAGCTACAGGTCGAAAATTTATCCTATGTCAACGGCGGAAAATTAAATTACGTGTTAAAAATCGACTTTTCTCAATGGGCGATTAAAGACTGGCAGCAATACTTGACTCTTCAAACCAGCCGTAGCAGTAAAGAACTGACCCATGCATTTATTCAATTCACTGGCTTTATTTCCGGCGTGAATTTGCAACAACAGACCGATGAATTTCTCAACATTGTCGACCAATACGCCCAATCATTGAGCAAAGAAGAAAGTAATCCGGCTAAGAACACCATCGTCAATTATTGTGTCGATCAAGATATGCAAGGCAATCCAATCAATTTTGAATCCTTATCGCAAGTGCTAGACGAGCAACAACCAGATAAATTCTCTAATTTTGTTAAGCAAAATCAAGAAGCGCCGCAAGAGGAGATTTATGCCCACCGAAACAGCTTAAAAAAATATGTGCGCTTTTATGGCCGAGAGAAAGATTTAAGTATCAGTTTTTCATCGGACCGAATGGATGACAATATCACCTTTGATCCAGAAACAGGCAGCTTAACCTTTAAGCAAGTACCCAAATCGCTTCAAGCGCAGCTAGCTAAATATTTACAAAAACAGGAATAGCTTTTTATCTCATTCCCCTTGAAAAACGTCATTTAATACCCAAATTAACTCGATATCTTCTACAAAGTCTTCGGAGTCAACCTTGGAACAATATCGCGGAACTACCATATTATCTGTTCGCCGTAACGGCAAAGTCGTGATCGGCGGAGATGGTCAGGTCTCCATGGGTAATACGGTAATGAAAGGCAACGCCCGCAAAGTCCGCCGCTTATATCATAATCAAGTCATCGCAGGGTTCGCAGGCGGTACCGCTGATGCATTTACCTTATTTGAACGCTTCGAGGCCAAATTAGAAAAATATCAGGGCAAACTGATGAGATCGGCGGTAGAGCTTGCCAAAGACTGGCGGACCGACCGTATGTTACGCAAACTAGAGGCTCTGTTAGCCGTTGCCGATCAAGAACACTCCCTCATCATCACCGGTAATGGCGATGTCATCGAGCCAGAAGAAGGTCTAATGGCAATAGGTTCAGGTGGTCCTTATGCACAATCAGCAGCCCGTGCGTTGATGGATAAAACAGATTTAAGTGCACGAGAAATCGTAGAAACAGGGTTGAAAATAGCGGGCGACATCTGCGTTTTTACCAACCACAACCATACTATTGAAGAGCTGGGTTGCGAGTAAACCCAGCTAATATAAAACTCAATTAATCAGTGGAAACCAAATAATGTCCCAAATGACTCCCCGTGAAATTGTTCATGAATTAGATAAACACATCATCGGTCAAAATGATGCCAAAAAATCCGTTGCCATCGCGCTGAGAAACCGCTGGCGACGAATGCAAGTCAGCGAAGAATTAAGAAACGAAATAACCCCCAAGAATATCCTGATGATTGGCCCCACAGGCGTCGGTAAAACCGAAATTGCCCGTCGCCTGGCCAAACTGGCCAATGCGCCTTTTATCAAAATTGAAGCGACCAAGTTTACTGAAGTCGGTTATGTGGGCCGAGATGTCGATTCAATTATTCGTGATCTGGTCGATTCATCGTTCAAAATGTTGCGCGAGCAAGAGCACCATAAAGTTAAGATCAGAGCCGAAGAGGCCGCCGAAGAGCGCATTCTGGATGTCCTTTTACCGCCCGCGCGCAACTTTGAAAATGAACCAAAAGAAACCGACGATTCCGCAGCCAGACAGATGTTTCGTAAGAAGTTACGCGAAGGCACAATTGACGAGCAAGAAATCGAAATTAACCTGACCGGTCCCAGCGTCGGTATCGAAATCATGGCACCTCCTGGCATGGAAGATATGACCAACCAGCTACAGGACATGTTCCAAAGCTCAGCTCCGAGTAAAACCAAAAAACAAAAAATGAAAATTAAGAATGCATTTAAACTACTCACCGAAGAAGAAGCTGAAAAACTGGTTAATCGTGATGAATTAAAAGCCAAAGCGGTAGAAGCCGTTGAAAATAATGGCATTGTTTTTCTGGATGAAATCGACAAGGTTGCCAAAGGCGATCGTGGTTCAAGTGGTGAAGTCTCCCGCGAAGGAGTACAACGTGATCTGCTGCCATTAGTTGAAGGTTGCACTGTTTCAACCAAGTACGGGATGATCAAAACCGATCATGTTTTATTTATTGCCTCAGGCGCATTCCATTTAGCCAAGCCATCAGATCTTATTCCCGAGCTGCAAGGCCGATTGCCGATCAGAGTAGAATTAAGTTCTCTCAGCGCCGATGATTTTAGACGGATTTTAACCGAGCCCGATGCCGCGCTTAGCAAGCAATACGTTGCGTTAATGGCAACTGAAGACAGGGAAATAGAGTTTACTGATGATGCCATTGAAAGCATTGCTCAAGTCGCCTGGCAAGTCAATGAGAGTACCGAAAATATCGGCGCAAGACGTTTATATACGGTGATGGAAAAACTGATGGAAGAGATTTCTTATACCGCATCGGACGCTGGTGATAAGTTGCTGATTGATGCAAAATATGTTCAAAAGCAACTTGGCGAGTTAGCTCAGGATGAGGATTTGACTCGTTTTATTCTTTAGATAAATCGTAACTATTCAGCTAAATTCACACTGTCATTGCGAGGAGCTTGCGACGCGGCAATCTCCAACGGTTTGGCACATTATGACTAGTTTTAACATCACTCAGATCTCACTGTATCATCCATTTTGCCGGGAAAGACTTCCCGGCCTACAAAATCCTAAAAATTTAGTCTTTTATTAATGATCAGTAACGATTCAACCAATTATTAAAGAAAAATCCCTTTCAGTATAAAGAAAAAGAGCATCGATAAAATAGCGCCTGCCGGTAAAGTTACTACCCAGGAAACAGCAATATTCTTCAGAACGGCTAAATTAAGCGCTGCGATCCCTCTCGCCATACCAACACCTAATACCGCGCCAACAAGTGTATGAGTTGTCGAAACCGGAATACCAGTTCCCGAAGCAATCACTACCGTGGTTGCAGCGGCTAATTCGGCGGCAAACCCGCGACTTGGAGTGAGTTCTGTAATTCTTTTGCCGATGGTTTTCATTACCGGTGCTCCGAAAAACGCCAGACCAACCACAATACCGCCGCCACCGAGTAACAGTACCCAAAGCGGTAACGCCGATTTTGCGCCAATCACGCCGCCGCTTTCAACAATGCTGACAACAGCCGCTAGCGGGCCGATGGCATTTGCAACATCATTTGAGCCATGCGCAAAAGCCATACCACACGCGGTAACAATCATTAATACTGCAAACACTTTTTCTACGCTGGCATAATGAAATTCTTTATCTGCGTCAACTTGAATGACTTGCCGGTTAATGAATATTTTACCGACAATCAGCACTAATAAGCCAAATCCAAAAGCGATCACTAATGATTCAACAAACGACAAATCGATCCCAACATGCTTAAGACCTTTCATCAGGGTCACAAGTGAAATCATAAACCCAGCTAAAAACATATACTAAGGTACATATTTTTTTGCGTTCTCAAGTGGGTTATCAGTGTTGAGAATTAATTTTTGCACGCTGGTAAATAACATAAAGGCCATAGTCCCTGAAAGAACCGGCGATACCACCCAGCTGGCAACAATCGAACCGACCTTTCCCCATTGCACCACATCCATACCGATGCCAACCGCAGCAAAACCAACTATCGCTCCAACAATTGAATGAGTGGTCGAAACCGGCCAGCCAAAATAAGAAGCGATGATCAACCAGATACCCGCCGCCAAAAGAGATGCCATCATTCCAAAAACTAATAATTCAGGGGTATCCACCATGCTTGAGGCATCGATAATGCCTTTACGAATGGTCGATGTGACTTCACCACCGGCCAAAAACGCGCCAGCAAATTCAAAGATCATCGCGATGATAATCGCTTGTTTAACGGTTAGCGCTTTAGCGCCCACTGAGGTTCCCATGGCATTAGCTACATCATTTGCACCAATCCCAAAAGCCATCAAGATCCCAAAGACCCCAGCGAGACTAATCAGTATTAACTGATATTCGGAAAAAAAGTCGAGCATATTTATTCTCTCTAATTATCTATTTTTGTTTGTTTTTTTTAATGGCTTGGCTTATCTTGCTAATAGCAATTCCAATCGCGAACCAACTTGCTGAGACATATCGGCGATATCTCCCACCCAATCAATCACTTTATAAAAGAATATAACATTGACTGCCGGTAGACTTTCTTCCAGATCAAACAGTTTTTGACGCATTTTGATTTGCAATACATCCGCATCGTTTTCAATCTTATCCAGTTCATTGATCATTTCTTCGACGATCTTGACTTCTCTTCCTTTAAATCCAGACTCCAAAAGCTCATCCAACTGCTTAATCGCTTTATCAGCTTGTACCGAGGCATCAATGCTACGTGCCAGATAAGCCTTTAGATCATCACGAATAGTTTCAGGAAAAACCATTTTTCTTCCAGTGATCAGACCGGCAATATCTTTAGCTTTATTGGCTATTTTATCTTGTGAAGAAAGCAAGTTGAGCAAATCAATTCTTGCCACCGGCATAAACAGACCACTGGGCAAATTAAGTCGCAAAGCTTTCTTTAACTCATCGGCCTCATTTTCAATCGCTCTGATTTTCTTTTGCAGCGCCATCATTTCATCCCAGTTCTCTGCAAAAACCATATCAAAAAAATCGGGGAGAATACCAACACACTCCTGCACTTTTCTCATATGAGCTTGCATGGGTTTCATTGGCGACGCAGCAAATAGGTCGAGAATAGGATTCATAAGATAATTTCTCTGTAACTCGTGAAAAGGGGAATTTTAGTGGTTAGTCAGGGAATAGTCCAGCGAAAAAGCCGTGTCCAAGAGTCTAATAAAGGAGTCTAAGTGCCTAATAGAAAAGATGGTTGAGAGTTCTTTTGCCCCTGATAATACCAGAGTTTTACAAATATTGGCTAAGGAGCAAGACGCTCAATATGCCATTCCCCTTGCTGCATGGAATAAGCAAAGCTATCGTGCAACCTTGCTCCGCCACCTTGCCAAAACTCAAATCCGGTGGGTTCAATCAGATAGCCTCCCCAAAAATCAGGCAAAGGAATTTTTCCATCAGCAAATTTTGCTTTCATTTGTTCAAATGCCTGATTAAGAAATTTCCTGGAAGAGATTGGCTGGCTCTGTTTAGAGGCCCAGGCCGCTAGCTGACTGTTCCTGGGACGTGAGGTAAAATAAGCTAAATTTTCGGCCGCAGACATCTTATGCGCGACACCTTGTATTTTAATCTGTCGCTCCAACGGCAACCAACCAAAGTGAACACTTACTTTGTTATTGAGCTCAATATCCAGTGCTTTACGGCTTTTTAAATTGGTATAAAAGACCAATCCTTTTTGATCCAGGTTTTTAAGTAAAACGACTCGTTGGCTAGGTTGACCGGATCGATCGACTGTCGATAAGGTCATAGCCGTAGCATCCACCAGCTCGACTTCGGCCGCTTGAGAAAGCCAATTTTTAAGCTGAGTTACCGGATCGGCGTCCAACTCAGAACGACTTAATCCTTTTTTCAGGTATTCACGCCTGACTTGCTCGAAATTCATCATCAAAACTACCAAAACTTAAAACAACAGAAGAGTTATAACCGAAAAAAGGCACGAATGACACGAAATAATTGAATTGTTTCGTGTCATTCGTGCCTTTGTAGCCACTCGCTATAATGGTTAAGGTTGAGCGGCGGGTCCACCAATTTTACTGTCCGTCGGCGAATCAGATTTTGACTTAGACGCTGCTTTGGGTGGCTCAGCATTGTCGCCGTCATTCCAACCTGCTGGTGGGCTAGGTGGATTGCCGTCCATAATTTCGTCAATCTGTTTAGTATCAATGGTTTCGTACTTCATCAGAGCTGCCGCCATGATTTCCAATTTATCACGGTTATCATGCAACAATGTTTCAGCGCGTTCATAATTTTTTGAAATCAACGCTTTGACTTCATCATCAATAATTTTGGCGGTATCATCTGATACGTGTTTAGTTTGAGTCACCGAACGACCTAAGAAAACTTCTTCCTCGTCTTCAGCGTACATCAATGGACCCAGCTTCTCAGAAAACCCCCAATGAGTCACCATGCTTCTTGCAATTGAAGTTGCTTGTTTAATATCATTGGAAGCGCCGGTAGTCACTTTGTCCGCACCATTCAACATTTCTTCGGCAATTCGACCACCATAAAGCAATGATAATTTACTTTCCAAAAATTCCTTAGTATGACTATAACGATCTTTCTCTGGCAATTGCATGGTGATCCCTAATGCTCTGCCTCGCGGAATTATCGATACTTTATATATCGGATCAGAACTAGGTGTTAATCGACCGACAAGCGCATGCCCTGCTTCATGCCAGGCGGTATTTAACTTTTCTTCTTCATCCATCACCATTGATCGACGTTCCGTGCCCATCAGTATTTTGTCTTTAGCTTTTTCAAAAAACTCCTGAGTGACCGTACGTGCACTCGCTTTAGCTGCAAATAATGCAGCTTCATTAACCAAATTAGCTAAGTCAGCACCAGACATGCCGGGCGTACCTCTGGCAATCACACCAGGCTGCACATCATCGCCTAATGGCACTTTACGCATATGGACTTTAAGAATTTGCTCTCGACCTTTAATATCCGGTAAACCAACCGTGACCTGACGGTCAAATCGACCGGGACGCAATAACGCGGGGTCCAGTACATCGGGTCGGTTAGTGGCAGCGATGACAATCACTCCTTCATCACCGTCAAAACCATCCATTTCGACTAATAGTTGATTTAAGGTTTGCTCGCGCTCATCATGACCACCACCAAGACCCGCGCCACGATGGCGACCGACGGCATCAATTTCATCGATAAAGATAATACAAGGTGCCTGCTTTTTCGCTTCGGCAAACATATCTCTCACCCGCGATGCGCCCACACCGACGAACATTTCAACAAAGTCCGAACCAGAGATCGTGAAAAAAGGTACTTTGGCTTCACCAGAAATAGCTTTTGCCAACAAGGTTTTACCAGTTCCGGGAGGACCAACCATTAAAATACCGCGGGGGATCTTGCCGCCTAATTTTTGGAATTTACTCGGCTCTTTCAAAAAATCGACTAATTCGGCGACTTCTTCTTTGGCCTCTTCACAACCAGCTACATCAGAAAAATTGGTTTTAATTTGATCTTCGCTTAACAGACGCGCTTTACTTTTACCAAAACTCATCGCGCCGCCTTTACCGCCACCTTGCATTTGACGCATAAAGAAGATCCAGACAGCAATCAACAATAGCATGGGCCCCCAGGAGAAAAAGAAAGTAAACAGTAAACTATCCCCTTCTGGTTCCGCGCCGGTATAGTCGATTTTCTTTTCGAGGGATTTTTCGGCCAATATTTCATGTGAGCCATAAGGAATGTTAGTGGTCACTTCTTCGCCGCTTTTCATTACCGCTTTGACGGTTGAATTAGCCACGGTCACACTGACAACCTTTCCTCGATCGATGTCATCCATCAGTTGAGAAAATTCGATTTCACTGGACTGGAGCTTGGCATCTTCAAATTTGTTAAAAACGGAAACCAGCACCAGGCCAATCACCAACCAAAGTAAGAGATGTTTTGTTGTATCGTTCAAAGGGTTATCCTCATTATTCCTGCTTTCATCTATTTTATATAAAACTAATGTGACGCGAAATTTACGCTATTTATCAAAAAGTTATTTATATCAGTTTTGGCCAGGTTAATACCAGCTATTAAGTGTATCGCTATATTTCAAATAAAGTTTAGCTATATTTTGCAAAAAACCGGGCGAACCAGTCTATTTTAGCCTTTAAATTCCAGGCCTAAGATATAAACTTCTCTTGAGCGGGCTCGCGAAGCCTTAGGTTTGCGTATTTTGACCTGCTTAAAGCTCTGTTTGACGGCCTTTAAGTACTCATCAAATCCTGCGCCTTGAAAAACTTTGACTAAAAATCGACCGTTTTTTGCCAGAGTTTGCTGGGCAAAATCTAATGCCAGTTCAACTAAATACATGGATGCTGGCTGATCGATAGAGTCTACACCGCTTATATTGGGGGCCATATCCGATAAAACAAGGTCTGCCGAATTATTTTCCATTTGCTTTAAAATAGCCTCAAGCACTGACTCTTCTCTAAAATCTCCTTGAATAAAGGTGACCCCATGCAAATGATCCATCGGCAAAATATCGGTCGCCACCAAAGTGCCTTTATCTCCGATTTTCTTCGCCGCATATTCTGACCAGCCTCCTGGGGCTGCGCCTAAATCGACCACGCTAATACCACTTTTCAATAGGTTGTCTTTATCATCCAACTCTTGCAGTTTATATACCGCGCGACAACGAACCCCGTCTTCCTGAGCCATTTTAACGTAAGGATCATCAAAATGCTCTTTTAACCAACCTTTGCTACTTTTGCTTTTTGCCATACTGAAGACCTTAATCCAGAACCTGAACCAATTTAAATTGGGATATCTGAGTTTAAATGAGCATAATACCGCAAATGTTATCTCTAAATCCGTTAAACAATGGTAAAATTTGCCAATTAATAAAACTATTTGAATAAAACCATGAGCAAATCATCTGATCCCCACAAACTATCTAACTCCCAAATTCGCCACCTCAAAGGCTTGGCCCACGATTTAAAACCGGTTGTGATGATCGGCGACAAAGGTCTGACGCCAACCGTTATGGAAGAAATAAACATTGCACTTGGTGCCCATGAGTTAATCAAGATCAGTATTCGAGCCGATGACAAACAAGCGAAAGATAACATCATCGAAAAAATCATCAACAAGAGCCAATCGGCTAAAGTACAAACCATTGGTGGTAAGTTGGTTATTTTTAAGCGAAGCAAAGAAGCTAAAATAGCCATTCCCAAATAGCCTGCCACTGCCTCTTAGATCCAGCGATGCTAATTCATTTAAAACCCAAGCAATGAACAGAAAGTTTTATACCTTATGGCTTTATGTTCTGTCGCCAGCCATCTGGCTATATTTCTTGTATCGCGGAATAAAAGATCCTCGTTATCTAAAGGGGCTAAAACAAAGAATGGGATTTACACCGCGCAACCTCAGCGCTGAGAGCATCCACATTCACTGTGCCTCGGTTGGCGAAACCCGCGCGGCCATTCCATTGCTTAAACAGATTGCACAAAACTACACATCCGACAGCATTGTGATCACCACCACCACTCCAACAGGACGGGAGGAAGTATTAAAACTGCTCGACGAGCTTCAGCATCGCAACATTCAACATTGCTACTTACCGCTTGACTGGCCAGGTGCCTGTAAGCGATTTGTGAAACGGATTAAACCGAAATTAACAATCTTGATGGAAACCGAGTTATGGCCCAACTTGCTCAATCAATTGTCAAAAAACAATGTTCCGATATTATTAGCCAATGCAAGATTGTCTGATTCATCTTTAAAAAAATACCAAAAACATTTGCCACTTAGCAAAGAATTATTTTCAACGATTAGCCGAATTGCCGCGCAATATGAATCCGATCGTTTAAACTTTGAGTCGCTAGGCGTCGCCAAAAATAAAATTGATTTAATCGGCAGTATTAAATTTGATATTGCCTTGTCTGATCAGTTAAGAGAAAATCAACGCCAGCTCAAACAACAATGGAGCAAAGGCAGACTCGCATGGATAGCGGCCAGTATTCATCCCGCAGAATTTGCAATAATTTTAGATACTCATCAGAAATTATTAACCGATTTTCCAGATTTATTATTGATCGCGGTACCGCGTCATCCAGAACGATTTGCAGAATTCAAACAGGCCTGCCAAAAGAAAAATTTAGAATTTAGCAGTCGAAGTGACAAGCAATCTCCGAGTAAACAACACAGCGTGCTTGTCGGCGATTCCATGGGCGAGCTGACGCTGATGTGCGGAGCGTCGGATATCGCCTTTGTCGGGGGAAGTTTAATCGAAAGAGGCGGCCATAACCCGTTAGAACCAGCCGCTTGCGGCCTACCGGTCATTATGGGACCGAGTAACTATAATTTTTCTGATATTAGTCAGATTTTACAAAAACAGGCCGCTCTCGAAATTGTGTACACACCTTCAGCGCTTTATCAAGCGATGCACAAATTACTTTCTCAACCATCCCTGCTACATACCCGCTCTCAAGCGACCGAAAAAACATTTGCAAATAATCGTGGCGCAGTCGATAAAATAATGTCTATAGTTAATCAACTTTTAAACCTACATAACAACAAAAACGTCTAAGACTGATAACCAGCAAGCAGGCATTGCCAACTATTTTTATCAAAATAAAATTGTCGATGGAGCCCTTGCTCTTTTACAAAAGAACGTTTTAATCGCTCAAGGTTCTGTTGTTGCCAGGCAGAATGGATCGCTCGTTGCTCACACCGATCAAAATCAATTAACCAGCATTGTTCCGCTTCATCCAATAAAATATTATGAGCATTGAGATCGGCGTGATAAATTCCATTTTGATGAAAATTCGCGATGCTTTTACCAATTTTGTTCCATAATTTTTCCGATAGCTGCCCTTCTTTCAACTTGGCCACTAAATCCTTACCTTCAATTTTTTCCATCAAAAGATCGGCGGTGTAAAATAGCCCTTTTCTGGAGACTCTTGCACCAATCGGCTTAGGAACGGGCAGGCCCATTTCAAGCATGGTCTGTAACAAGCTGACTTCTCGAAATCCGCGAGTTTGCTCCATTCCGCTGTAAACAAATTGGTCACGAGTAAGCTTAGCAATCAGACCACCGCGATAATAATGACGCAACACCCAGACCGAATCATCAATCTCCTGTGGCGGTTGGATAAACCAGGTAATGTGGCGCCCTTTGGACTGACCAATAATAGCATTTTGTTGTTGCCAATAATTGCAATCAAACCAATCAGCCTGGATATTACGGCTCGATGGCAGATCGTTTTGAGGAAATATCAGCACATTTGGCTTTGATTTTTTAGTCTGTATTTTCAATAACTTAGTTAACTAAAAGATTAATTGGTCTGGCATTTTACCTCAGCAAGCAAGCTTGTGACCAGTATTGTTGTTTTTATTGCGATATTCGAGTTTAGCCGGATAATTTTTCTGGCCAAACCGATGCCTGCATTATTAACTAACGATTGAGTGATCGATCCACAATTAGCTTCGACTAAAGCTAAGCACTAAATCTAAGTGCTAAAGCTCAACAAGACCAGGTAATATGCTAACATGCGTTTTTTGTTTTCAAGCAATATCTTGTAATTTATGCCAACAAAAATAACCAATCCACATTCTATCTGTATTTTACGCTTATCAGCCATCGGCGATGTTTGCCACGCGGTGGCAACCGTGCAAGCTATCCAAACCCGCTGGCCAGAGGCTAATATCACCTGGGTTATTGGAAAAGTTGAAGCTATGCTATTAACCAACCTGGAGAATGTCGAATTTGTTATTTTCGATAAAAAAGCTGGGTTAAAAGCTTACCGAGAGCTTTATACTCATTTAAAGGCTCGAAAATTTGACCTGCTCTTACATATGCAAGTCGCCCTTCGTGCCAGCCTGGCCACTTTGTGTATTCGCGCAACTGAAAAGTGGGGATTTGATAAAAGCAGAGCAAAAGAAGGTCAATGGCTTTTTACAAACCATCAAATCGCCCCGCAAGAGCAGCCCCACGTTGCCGATGGTTTCTGGGGGTTTGCGCAGGCGATTGGAGTTTCGGCAGAATTAAAGCCAGTGTGGCATATGCCATTAAATGAAGAAGATCAAGTTTGGTGCATGCAACAAACAGGCTCTAAATCTTATATCGTTATTTCCCCAGCCGCCAGCAAAGAGCAACGAAACTGGCTGCCAAACCGTTATGCCGCGATTGCCGATTATGCTCACGCGCAAGGATTACAAGTGGTACTATCCGGCGGCCCGACTGAAATGGAAAAGCAATTAAGCAATAAAATAATAAACGCCTGTAATGCGCCAATAATCGATTTAATCGGTAAAACCAGTTTACCCCAATTACTGGCGTTATTACAAAATGCCAAACTGGTATTAGCGCCCGACTCCGGCCCCGCTCATATGGCGACCACGGTCAACACCCCGGTGATTGGTTTATATGCCCATAGCAACCCCAAAAGAACTGGTCCCTATCATTCTCAAGAGACCACCGTTTCGGTCTATGAAGAACTTCTTGTCAAACAAACCGGAAAATCTATCGGCGAAAATCCCTGGGGAAAAAGAATCAAAGGTGAAAACTTAATGGAATTGATTTCGGTTGAATCAGTGGTAGCAATGTTTGATAAGATCCTTAGCCATAAAAATTAATTTATAGTAGCCATATTCTTCACCTCCCCTTAACTCTCCAATAGGTTTAATGGGGCATATGAATCAAATTCCAATCAAGCGGCTGAAGAGTGGATAGCAGAAAAATTAATCAATATTCTGAGAATAATAGGATTAGATAGTTGTATCTTTTTTAACTGAAGATAGTTGATTAGCGCGAGTTAATTTAACCCCATCAATTATCATTATCCATTGACCGTCTTGCTCGCTCGGTTTTTGATTCACGATAAACTCCGATGTGAGAAAGCCAAAACCCACGGTAAATCCAGCTTTAGTAAACTCTTTGATCGGGCCATTAATGCTTGTGGTCATTGCACCTTCTTTGCGTTCATAAGAAACCTGCCCCTCACGTGTAATAATCAGAATCATATGCTCACTTTTCCACACACCTTCATAGGGGAGTTTGGAAGGCGGGAGCGGGTTATCACAAGCTGATAGAAATAATAACAAGCAAAACAGGGATAATAATCTAAATGTAATTCTCATATTTTTCCTTTATGACAAATCAGGCATCTCATCAGAAGATCAATATTCTTCTAAGTCAAACAATCTGTCTATTGTACTCGATGGTTAGCAATGATACCGTCAGGAATGATTTTTACAGGCTAACTAAACAGGCCTTAGAGTTTCCCCTTTCACGGAGCAAAAAACAATGACAAAATTTAAACAACTAATCACCGCAAGCGCTTTACTCAGTTTTTCCTTAGTAACAATGGCTGCTGAGCCAGCTAAAGAAGACCCTGATTTTTCAACGACTGAAGTCGCACCCGGTATTTACATGCTGATGGGCGTCGGCGGTTTTACTGGTGGGAATATCGGTTTATCCATTGGCGATGATGGCGTGGTAATGATTGACGATTCTATGCCGCCGTTATTGGGTAAAATGAAGGCAGCGATTAAAAGTGTGACTAAAAACCCCGTCGATTTTTTAATTAATACTCACGTTCACGATGACCATACTGGCAATAATCAAAACATGGGCAATGACGGTACCCGAATTGTCGCCCACGAAAATCTTCGCATCAATATGCTCACTAAAGGGTTACGAACCAAAGATGGTAACAAACCCATGCCGAAAGCGGCACTACCGGTCATTACTTTTTCACATGCCATCAGTTTTCATTTGAATGGCGAAGATTTAAGAGTATTCCACGTTGAAAATGCCCACACCGATGGCGATGCGGTGATCCATTATCAAAATGCGAATGTGATCCATACCGGCGACACGCTATTTAATGGCATGTTTCCTTATATCGATATTAATAATGGTGGAAGCGTTGATGGCTATATTGCGGCCCAACAAAAAATACTTGGCATGAGTAATGAGCAGACCAAAATAATCCCCGGTCATGGGCCTTTAGCGGATAAAAAACAATTGAAACAAGCATTAGATATGTTGGTTGGCGCAAAAAAATTGATCAATACTCTGATAAAAAAAGGCAAAACTGAAGATGAAGTGGTTAAAGCCAATCCGCTTGAAAAATATCATGCGAAATGGAATTGGGGATTTATTACTACAGAAAAAATGACTCGGCAGGTTTTTAAGAGTCTGAAAAAGTAGTTTCTTATCCTCATTTTACCAAAAGAAGATCCCACGAGAAAGCCTTCTCCCCTAAAGGAGAAGGAACCTGACTAGTTGCTTTTTTTCAAACCCTGACTGCCATTACATCACAATCGACTTCATCCAGAATTTTTTCAATGGTGCTACCGATCAAACCAGAATGATAGCTGGTGCCCATAACCAATAGATCAATTTTATGCTCACTTACTAGGCTCGGTAAAATTGTCTCAGGATAACCTTCTTCGAGATGCAGGTGATCTTTTGGAAAATTCACTTGATCAACCGCTTTGGTAAAACTTTCTTCATTCACTTTTTTTAGCTGTTCGATATATTGGTCGTAATTATCCTGACCCATAGTAAAATCAGCTGGTCCCATCCCTGCCCCCATACCAACACCTATATCGGTCCATAATTGATAGGCGATAGGATCATAACAATGAACAGCATGCGCCTTGGCATCAGTGCTACTGGCCACTTCACGCGCGGCACGTAATATTTTAGGGTCAAGATCTTTAGAATGGCTATGACGATTGCTCGGATCAATCGCAGCCATGACGTTAGAGTATTGACTGGTGTCGTTTGATTTGGCCATGATAAGTGGCTTTTTACAAGTTTTAAGTAATTGCCAATCGTTCGGGGTAAAGAAAATTCGGTTGATGGTGGGATGATGATGGGTCGATTTGATCACTAAATCATAATCACCGTCTTCTGCTTTTTTATTGATCGCTTCATAGATAGGCTTCGCCCAGACAATATCAATATCAGCGTTAACACCAGCACCGATCGCACTTTCAAGGTAGGTATTAACCCAGCGCTTTTTAGAATTAATATAACCCTGTTTGGCGGCATCAAGTTGCTCTGAACTAAAAAACAAATTGGAAACTAAACTGCGATTATACACCACTAAAAATAAAGTGACTGATGCGCCATACTGCTTGGCGAGATAGATACCTCTTTGTAAGGCAGGCTGGTCTTCTTTCGTTGGATCGAGATCAACCAGAATTTTTTTAATAGAATTCATGCATTTATCCTCAAGTAATAATATCAATTGAAGATGCTATTTTCTCAGCGACAGGATGATGAGTGTTGATCATCATCCTGTTTGAGAAATACTTCAGCTCTTCGCCTCATTGTAGACTATTTAGGCCAATATGACTTGATATAAATCAAAATTCCTTTGAAGCATAGTGGGACCTACATCGACTTACTTTTTCCCTTTTTGGCTTGCTCAGCCTTATTTCCCGGAAAAACTAACTCGCCGCTAGTAAAGCTAGTGCCAAAGGTTAAAGCAGAGGTGGAAACTTGCCTGATCGCCGATTCAATCTCATTTTTTGTGATGGGGGAGAGCGGATGAATAAAAGCAGCATACAAGACATCATCGCCAATCGCATAACGTGCATCCAATACCGTATGGTAATTTGCCTTTAACGCCAATTCCAATAAGTCGCTACTTAAATCGGAGGTATTTGCAATGGGAGCAATCATTCTCATACGATCCGCATTTGCATCCCATACACAGTAAATAGTCACTTTTTCATAATCAAAACTAATCACATTATTATTAACTTTAACGTTATCGGTGTAGTCGCTGATAATTGAATGCAATCTTTCAGGATTCATCTGGGCCGGTTTTATACTGGATTCGGCGATGGATAGATTAGAAAAAAGATAAAGAGTAATCAGTTTAAAAGTAAAACGAATAGACTTGAGCATATTGAGAATTCCTTTTTCGTATTATATTTGTGATTTAGAATTTATGATTTAAAACAATATGACAGATAAAGGCGATTAAAGTTACAACAATTTAATTGGTCAACTTTGAATAGAGTTTTAACAATTTTTTGGGGAGTTCATAGGCTTTTTTAACAAGAATATAATTCTCTTTACCAAACAGATAGGGTAAATATTGATTAGCATCTTCGTCGATGGTGATACAAAAGGTCTGAAGCCCTTGCAATCTAGCTTCCTGTATTGCTTTTCGAGTATCCTCAATACCATACCTTCCTTCATATTGGTCAATATCATTGGGTTTTCCATCGGTTAATAATAATAAGAGGCGCTGACTGGATTGCTGTTTTAGCAACTGTTTAGTCGCCTGTCTTATCCCAGCTCCCATCCGGGTGTAATAACCCGGTTCAATCGCACCGATATTTCCTCGGATCGAATCATTCAGCTTTTCAGAAAATCCTTTTAGTTGATAATAACGAATATGACTCCGCTTAATCGATGAAAATCCGCTAATCGCATAACTGTCGCCGCTCGCTTCCAGCGCTTCAGAAAATAAAAATAAACTATCCCGAATAATATCAATCACTCGCCCATCGTTATTGACCCAGGCATCGGTAGACAGAGAAAGGTCAGCCAATAATAAACAACTTAAATCGCGCATATTATGTTGCAAGGCTTTAAACAAGCCTGGCGTTTGAGTGACCTGGCCTCGCATCACGTCGGTTTGATAACGAATAATATTATCGACATCCAGCTCGCTGCCATCAATCTGATTTTTTAACCAGTGCTTTTCCGGTTTTAGTTGTTCAAACTGGGCTTTCAGACGCCTGGCCTGGCTAACCAGATGCTTTGGA
>JAUUYO010000007.1 GCA_030590405.1 Kangiellaceae bacterium | reverse complement strand
AGAGCGTGCCGCCATCAAAATTTGAGCTTCATCTACCAGTGCAGCCACCTACTCGAATATTGAATTCAGTGCAGAAACGTGGAAACCGAAAATTAGATCATGCCCCGACTTATTGAGAAGTTACTATGTATGCTGATATTTGGTACGGAGGTGGCAAAAAGTTCGCTTAACTGTTTTTGGTTCATCCACACTAGACCATCTTTGGCAACTAGCGATACAGAAGCTTTACCATCGACAGTATTATAGATAATGATGTTTTGTTGCTCAGCCATGCTCAATATTCTTATTGTCAGGTTTGTCTAAAAGGTTGTTTGCATTTTTGGCGGTTACAATAGGTTTCCCCGTTTGTTTTTCAATTTCCAGTCTTGCTTGCTTGGCTGCATTACCACCTTTGTGAGCGATATCTTTATTTTCGTCTAGTCCGACCGGCTGCTTTTCTTTCGATATTTCTGTGGTGGAGGCCTCTGCCAGCATATTCAACACCAGTTCAAGGTTGCTCATATTGTCTCGCAGGTTTTCTTTTTTGAGGCCTTTGTATTTTTTATATTCCGTTACATCTTTATCTGCCCAGGCTTTGGTTAGTTCATTGGTTAAAATCGCGTATTCCAAACCCTGTTTCATGCCTCGTTCGGTCCACTCATCAGTTAGCTCTTTTCTAACTTCGATACTTTTAAGGCGTTGGTTGATCCATTCTTTAGAGTATCCTTTTGCCAGGTAGGTTTGCATCGCTCGGTCAAAAGCTAATTCGGGGTCGTCGTTTTCATCTATTCGTTCAGCGCCTACCTTTGCTAGCCACAGCTTGAAAGGTTCTGCTTTGGGTGATGGCACTGATTGGATCAGACGCAATAATTGCTCTGTATCGGCCACATCTGTTAGGTATTTCTTACCATCTGCAGACTTCATTTTCAGTTGTCCCATACTTGAGGACAACTCATTTCCCTCGTCTTTTAGCTTTGTTTTAAGAGCATTCCAGTATTTTCTGGGGCGAGGGCTATATGTCAAAATAGCTACCACATCAACAATAGAAAAAAACCATTTTTCCTGGTTTTCATCCCAATGGGTTCTTACATTTTGCTCCTCAAATAGCTTAATTTTGTCTTCCTTGCTCATATCAATTCCTCTATGCTTTCTAAAATGATGACACTTTCCTTATCCAATGCTCATGTTTTTTAGCGTGGCTCTAAATAGCAATTCTTAAAACCTTCAAAGCACGCTAAATCCCACCCTTCAATTTCTTTAATAAATCATCGTTGCCTTTTAATTGTTCACTCCACTGATCAAAATCTCCGGTAATACCATCCAGTGATGAAAGGTCGCCCACTTTCTCAGAAATTGCCGAGGTAAACTTTCCTTTCAGTTTTTCTGCCTGCTGTTTTACTTTTGCGCCAATGGCTGCTGAAAATAACTTTTCAATACTAGATTTTACTTTGATGTCTGGTTCTTTTAGCGATCCGGTTGCGCTCACATCAACGCTTAATTGCTTTTGTTGATTGAGGCTTTTGGCTAATATTTTCTGCCAGCCGGATAAGTTTTCTGGCGCGGTAATATTAGGGTTACTGAGCTTGATCGATAATTTAAGATTAACCTTTTCCAGAGTAAATTCTCCTTTAAGGGTCGAATTAAGTTCTCCTGAATTAACCAGCCAGCTACCTTGATCGGTCTGCATTAATTTCATATTGCTGACTTGCCATTGTTTGATAGATGAATCGACTTTGGTTTGCATTTTCTCAGCGCTTGACCAGTCACTAACGATGGACAAGTTAGCTTGCCCATCACCAGCAATGTCCAGATCTAACTTGCCAGGTTTACCCACCAACCAGGGGAAATAACCCAGATTACTGCCAACACCGGAAAGCTGCCATTGACTGTCTTTTCCGCTGAGGTTTAATTTTTTTACCAACACATCAGGAAATATCTGCTTATCTCTAAATTTAACTAACTGTCCCTGACTGGTTGAATAAACCGGGGCATCTTCGGTTGAATCTTCACTGCTGGTCATGCCTTCGGTCATCGCCAGGGCTTTTTCTATCCAGGGAGTAAATTGTGGGCCTAAGAATTTATCGGATAATCCTGCCACGCCGTTGCCTAATCCCATATTTCCCATGATCGCGTTAAGATCATCTTTGGGGCCTTGGCGAACGCTGGCGATTTGTTGTTTTAATTTATTTTTATCGGTTTTAAGTTTTTTATTGAGATCAGAAATTACTTTGCGTTCTTTATCAATACCTTTCTTTAATTTTTTCCAAGCTTTTCGATCCGCGAGCAAATTCATTTTATTGTCTTTGGCTCTTTTTGACAGGCGCTTATATTCTTTTTCTAAACCGGCAACTCGTTTTTTATTGGCTTCCTTATCCAGCGCCGATTTCCAATAGTCTTGCATTTTCGATTGGGTTTTGTTTAATTTGTTTAACCGTTTAGTTGTGATTAAATCTGCTTTTGCGACCATTTGTTTGATATCATCTTCGGTCATTTCTGGTAAATCGACGGACGCAATATTATCGGCTAATTGTTGTGTCGCCCTGCCTCCTTCTAAAGCGCCACTGGAGGTTCGTGGTGTATTCAGTTGAACGCCATCAATAGTCAACTCATCGATTAAAACTTTTTTCCATAGCAATGCGCCAGAATCAACCGCAAAATTGATTTGTTTAACCTCAAATAAGTTGTTCATCGGCTGGTCAGGATCAGCCGCTTGAAGATTATCGATTTCAATCCTGAGTGGAAACAATGCTAAGTCGACTTGCTCCACTTCTACTTTGGCACCCAGCGCCTCTGAACCAACACTTTCGATACTGTTGGCAATGATTGCTGGTGCCACCAGATACCAGATTAACGCTAATAATAACCCTATGACAAAAAATGCTATCACGCCCCACAATCTAAATATTTTCATCTTTATTTCCCAATTTGTATTTCTAACGGCAGTGTTGAATTATCAAATATTTTTGTAACTGAGATATTGGTTACAAAATCAGTCATAGCTTAATTACTCAGAATACAATTGCCAAAATTTAGAAGCCTTTAACATCTTCATGATTTTAAATTGATTAAATCGTTGCAACCATTTTTCTCGGTAGGCGACGATTGCAAATTTAGCCAGCGGAAATACGATAATCGCTGTGACCAGTCCAACCACAAAAGATCCCATCACGCCGCTGTAATAGAAATTACTCCAACGACCAAATAAAGTATTAAAAAAGGATTCCCAAAATGGCAACAAGGATGGCATTTGCAAGATGTTTAAACCAACGGATTCAAAAAACGGAGATAATAAATAACCGCTCAATGCGAATAAAGGATAGCTGACAATCAGTAAGCTCAAGTTGACTCGAAACCAGAGCGCGACCAAAAGAATGATTAAATTGTGTAATGATAACAGCGGCGTGAAGCCCAAAATAATCGCAAGGGAAACGGCAAAGGCCAATTGGCCTGGCGATTGTTCGGAGTTAAGTGCTTTTAAGAGTTTTACTAAAATAGTGAGCATTGTAATGGTCCTGTTTACAAATTAGGTTTAGATTGGGTGACACATCGATTGGCGGAGCAGCTTAATTTGGGTTTTGCAATAAACTGGCAAATACCGACAACCCCTTTATCACGTATTTCTTTGCGGCGTTTTTTATTCAATATGTTCACTTTGCTGGTCAGTTGTTCAACGCCAGTATTTTTGCTCGAATAAACCAGATACATACTGTATCCGCCGCAGGGGACAGGTGAAAATCCTATCGCCTGGCACTGACTAATATTATCGCATTCAACATCAATGTAAGAATCGATGGCAAAATCAATCAGTGATTTTAGGGCCTTAAGGTCAAGCTTGTTAGCCTCTGGATTGTTAAGATCAGCTTTGTTAAGTTCATCGATTTTAGAGTCCAATAAAGCAGAGTTGATTTTTCGTTTATCAACATTTTGTTGCACACAGGCAACGGATGCGAGCCCAATAAAACCTATAATAAGTGAACGAATCAGTATTCTATTCATACATTCCTTAGAGCTGAGTTATATAACTGCTTTATCACCGGTATAATCTAACTGATTTTTAGGCTAATATCCATTGGCTTATGCTGTTGTTGAATAATCCTCTGATGGAGCCCCTATGAGCAATTTTATTATCGAATTCAAAAATGCTTTGGCAGATGATTTTTGTGATCATCTGATCGAAAAATTTGAAGCCTTTCCACATAAAACAGCGGGCCGAACCGGCGCTGGGGTGGATAAGCTAAAAAAGGATAGTCTGGATTGTTATATTAGCCATCATCAGGAATGGCACCCAGAATGTAATCAACTGGCAAATACGCTGCTAAAAGCCACGGTGGCTTATGCTCGTGAATACCCTTTTTTGCTGACTGGCGCAATTTCACCTACTATTCAGGATCCAAAAACAAAAGCATTGCGAACCATCACCCATCAAGACATCTCAGAAATAGATGATCAGCAGGTCGAAAATCTGGTGAAAATGATCTTTCGCCTCGACAATATTAATATGCAACGATACACCAAGGGGCAAGGTGGTTATCATCATTGGCATTCAGAGCATTATCCACATCCCGATGATGCCAGCCAAAAATCCTTGCATCGAGTATTACTGTGGTTGGTATATTTAAACGATATAGAAGAAGGCGGGGAAACTGAATTTTTTTACCAAAACGCAAAAGTCAAACCGAAAAAAGGCAGCCTGGTTTTAGCGCCGGTCAATTTTACCCATACTCACAGAGGCTGTGTGCCGATTTCCTCTGATAAATATGTGTTAGCTTCCTGGATGATGTACAATCAGGCGAGCCAGTTGTACGGTAAACCTGCGGAATAAAGAGTTACTCCAGAGTTTAATTTTTTCAGTCACATTTATTTACATCTTCTGAAAAATTTAACTGAAACTAATTACGGTAAACCTCGTCTTAGTAAATAGACGCGTGATGCGTCTCCCGCTACTCCTCCTAATTGAAGCGGGATTGGGATTTGGTTTCCCCAAGCCAAATTCCGTATCGACCCCAAGATTTTTGTCTTGGGGTCTTTTTTTTGTCCTGAAAAGTTCCCATCTCACCGTAGGGGCTGATTGCATCAGCCCGGCGATGGCTAGCGTTAATCGGAACTATTCGACGGAAAATACCACTCTAACAATTTTCCAATTTAGTCCTTTTCCATCAGTTAATTCCGTATCCTCCGACAGACGGGCGCATGCAATGCGCCCCTACAAATTCCCACATTGTTATATTAGGCTGATCAACAAGGAGTCAACCTTGCGTAAGCCAGTACCAACCACTTAGCCCCCACCGCATCAAAATTAACCTGTACTCTCGCCTGCGCCCCATCGCCCTCACAATTTAAGATAACCCCCGTGCCAAATTTGGGGTGCTCCACCATTTGACCTAGCGAGTAACCTGTCTGGTTGCTTAAGCCTGAAGACATCCCGGATGTTGCTGGCACAAATACTGGCTGGCTGATTTGGGCATTTAAGCGAACTTCTTCTTTCAGCTCGGCTGGAATTTCCTTAATAAAACGGGATATTGCCGGATAGGTTTCTTTGCCATAAAGACGTCTTTTTTCGGTGTGGATCAAATATAATTTTTGCATCGCACGGGTAATTCCGACATACGCCAGACGGCGCTCTTCTTCTAATTTATCAGGTTCTTCCATGCTCATCATATGAGGGAAAAGTTTTTCTTCCATGCCTGTGATAAACACCAGCGGAAACTCCAGACCTTTGGCCGAATGTAAGGTCATCAATTGTACGCAATCTTCGTACTGCTCGGCCTGATTATCACCTGCCTCAAGCGAGGCGTGGGCTAAAAAGGCTGTCATCGGTGAGAGATCCGGATAATCATCATGATCAAACTCTCGGGCAGCATTTGCCAGTTCCGCCAGGTTCTCTTTTCTTGCCAGCGCTTTTTCGCCTTTTTCTTTGGCGTACAACACATCCAGTCCGGCCGCTTCAATGGTCAACTGAATTTGCTCTGAGAGGGGAAGTTCATGGAATTCTTCGAAACCGCGTTTGATCAAAGCTAAAAAGCCCGCCAGCGAGGTATTGGCTTTTGGCGATAAGCCTGACTGCTCAACGACTTGCTGTGCCGCTTGCCATAAGGTGCTGCTGTTGTCTCTGGCCGTTTGACGGATTAGCTCGACACTTTTTGGTCCGATGGCTCTGGCCGGTACATTGACAATCCGCTCAAACGCGGCATCGTCCTGATGGTTATACATCAAACGCACATAAGCCAGAGTGGTTTTCACTTCGGCTCGCTCGAAGAATTTAAGCCCTCCATAGATTCGATAGGGGATCTGCCGTTGCAGCAAAAACTCTTCCAGTACCCGAGACTGTGCATTTGAGCGGTATAAGATCGCACAGTCTTTATAAGCGTTACCTTGCTCATACCAATCGGTGAGCCGGCTGGCAATAAAGCGCGCTTCTTCTTGTTCGTTAAACGCAGCGTAAATCGAAATTGGCTCGCCTGCATCACCATCGGTCCAGAGGTTTTTACCCATTCTTTCCTGATTATTAGCGATCACCGCATTGGCGGCTTTTAAAATATTACCGGTAGAGCGATAATTTTGCTCCAGCTTGATAATTTTGTTATTGATAAACTCACTTTCAAATCGCTGGATATTTTCGATTTTTGCCCCTCGCCATCCATAAATGGATTGATCATCATCTCCAACAATCGATATATGACAGTCTTTAGAGGTTAATAACCTAATCCACGCATACTGAATGCCGTTAGTATCTTGAAATTCGTCCACTAATAAGTGTTTAAACCGCTCTTGATAATGCTCGCGTAAATGTGGTTTATCACGAATTAATTCAAAAGCTTTAAACAGCAGCTCCGCAAAATCAACCAACCCGCCAGTTTGGCAGGCATTCTGGTATTGAAAATAGACCTTGGTATGAATGCTGGTAAACAGATCGCCGCGATGGTTGATATCCGAAGGGCGTTTACCTTCATCCTTTTGGTGATTAATAAACCATTGGGCCTGTTTGGCTGGCCACTCGTTTTCATCCAGGTTCATCTCTTTCATTACTCGCTTAATGACCCGCAATTGATCATCCGAATCGAGGATTTGAAAGGTATCGGGCAGCTCAGCGTCTCTGGCGTGGGTGCGCAATAATCGATGGGCCAAACCATGAAAGGTGCCGATCCACATATTGCTGCTGGAGCTGCCCAGCAGGTTTTCGACTCGTGAGCGCATTTCATGGGCAGCTTTATTGGTAAAAGTCACCGCCATAATGGCATGAGGCGATAAATTTTCGGTGGTGAGCAGCCAGGCGATCCGGTGGACTAATACCCGGGTCTTTCCCGATCCCGCGCCAGCGAGTACTAATAAAGCAGGAACATCGGCAGTAACCGCGTCTCGCTGGGCCTGGTTTAAACTATCTAAAATTGGTGTGACATCCATAGGGGCATTGTGTATCTTTAGTGGCTCGGTTCAGGAAAAAATAATCATGGCAAAACTAATCATGACAAGACAAACCATGACAAGACAAATCGTCATCGCGCTAGTTTACCTGCTTTTGCTTGCTCCCACAGTAAATGCTGAAAAAAAACCTCTGTCAGTCTCGGACTTTTCCGAGCAGATGTATTACAGCTGGACGATAGGTGCTCCATTACCCCATATCTCTAAGTTGATTGTTAATGCAAACGATCATCAAGCGGCCGTTGCACAATTATTATTTGTGCAAAAGCGCCTTCATTCTGAGCTAAATGAAGTGATTTCAGGCTACAAAGCAGGCTTGACTTCAAAGGCTGGTCAAAAGAAATTTAACGTCAAAGCGGCGATATCTGGCGTTTTATTTGAAAGAGGTCAGGTTAAGAGTGATGGGGCCAAGGTTAATGGAACAGTCAAACTTTCTGAATACCGTAAACTAATGTTAGAAACAGAAATCGGTTTTATACTTGGAAGCGATATTGATACCCCTGTTGAGAGCGTTGAGCAATTAAAGAGCAAAATTAGCGCTGTAATGCCTGTGATAGAAATGCCCAATTTAGCTTTTGCTGATCTAAAAAATATCACTGGTCAGGATATTATTGCTTCTAATGCGACTGCCAATCGATATTTATTGGGCGAGGCGATACCCATGCCCGTCAGTTTTTCACTAAACGATGTTAAAACCTCATTACAGCATTCAACAAAAGGTAAACGGATACTGGTCAATCAAGGATCAGGAGAAGATGCACTGGGTGATCAGTGGCAAGCTTTGCTTTGGCTCGTGAATGAACGTCTTGAATCTGGTTATCATTTAAGCAAAGGACAATTTTTGATCACTGGCGCACTGGGCAAAATGCTCCCGGCACAAACAGGTCATTACCAGGCCGATTTTGGCCCTTTGGGCAAACTTACTTTTACTGTTACAGAATAAGAGAATCCGCTATGCAACACCAAACTGTGAGCATCAACCAGATCAACATCCATGATGTCACCCAATTGTTGGAAAAACAAAAAACGGCTTTTTTGCACGATCCTTTTCCATCTGAAGAATTGCGCAAACAACAGTTAGTGGCGCTAAAAAAAGCGTTGCTAAAACATAAAGACAAGTTACTCAAAGCGGTCTCGGCCGATTTTGGCTGGCGCTCTGATGATGAGTCCTTGCTCGCTGATATTATGCCAACTGTGATGTCGATCGATCACGCCATCAAACACTTGCGGGACTGGATGAAACCGGAAAAACGCAAAGTCTCGATGATGTTTCAACCGGCAAGAAATCGCGTTATGTTTCAGCCGCTTGGGGTAATTGGCATTATGTCGCCGTGGAATTATCCTATCTTCTTATCCTTAGGGCCATTGGTCGCTGCGATTGCCGCGGGTAACCGAGCGATCATCAAACCGAGCGAATTTACGCCTTATGCCAACCGGGTGCTAAGTGAAATTCTGGCTGAGGCTTTTTCCAGTGATGAGGTAGCAATGGTGGAAGGTGACGCCGAACTAGCTGCGGGATTTTCCGGATTAGCCTTTGATCATCTGATTTTTACCGGCTCGACAGCGGTCGGCAAACGGGTCATGGCCTCAGCGGCAAAAAATCTGACGCCAGTGACTTTGGAACTCGGTGGAAAATCGCCCGCGCTGGTAGCTCCCGATGTTTCAGCAGATTTTGCTGTTACCAGAATGCTCTACGGTAAATGTTTGAACGCCGGACAAACCTGTGTGGCACCGGATTATGTGCTGTGTCCTGATAGTATGGAATCTGCACTGATCGCCTCTTTCAAGGAGCAATTTAACCAGTTATACCCAGATATCAGTAGTGGCGACTATACCTCGGTAATCAATGACTCTCAATATGAGAGACTACAATCCTGGTTAAAAGATGCTGTGGATAAAGGCGCTGAAATTATCTCATTAGGAAATAAAAGTGAGCAATTGCCGCGATCGATGCCGCTACAGTTACTGCTTAAAACCAACTCCAGTATGACGATTATGCAGCAGGAAATTTTTGGCCCAATACTGCCCGTGATTACTTATAATAATTTCGACGATGCCATAAAAATCATCAATTCCAAACCAAGACCTTTAGCGTTGTATCTATTTACCAAAGATAAAAAACTTGAAAATCAAGTGCTTAAACAAACTCATGCTGGTGGCGTCTGTATTAATGATACGGTCAATCATGTGGCTCAGGAAGATTTACCGTTTGGTGGGATCGGCCCATCGGGGATGGGAAAATATCATGCCAGAGAAGGCTTTCAAACCTTTAGTGCAGCCAAGTCGGTGCTTAAAAGAGGCCGCTTTTATTCGGCCAAAACGGCTTTTCCGCCTTATGGCAAGCTAATCCACAAATTGATCTACCGATTTTTATTGAATTAACAGGCCCTGACAAAATACAGCACTGGTTTTTGGCAAAATCAATAATCCCTGTCTATACTCACTAAAGCGATTAACAGTCTGCAGGGATGTATTCCCAATTTTATTGGCCATGCATAAGTAAACAAAACGAAACATAAACGTTTCTATTCGTTCTTCGAAAGCTCTTCGGAAGCTCAGTGACCTGCATTGTCAACAAGGTTGAGTTTTTATGATTAACGTTTTGCTATTTGATAAAAGCAAAAAGTATTTTGCCTCGCTCGAAAAAATGCTAGCACAACAAACCGACCGGCAATATCAAATAAGCTGGCGTGAAGATTTTTGTGAAAAAATATTTGCAAACAACTGCTTTGACATTATTCTTATTCTAGATGATCAAAATGGTAACTTGAACCTTACCATTATCGAGAAAATCGTTAATCTTGAATTACCAACTCCTATCATTTTGATCAGTTCCCAGGAAGAGATTGATTTCGATGAACGAGCGATGAGAGCTGGAGCCACCGACAGTATTCCGTTATCTGAATTATCTCCCGCTTTATTAGATCGCTGTATTCGCCATGCCATCGGAAGACGTAATACTGAAGCCAAGTTAAGTTTTTTGGCCACCCATGATCAGTTGACCGGACTTGCTAACCGTTATTTATTTTATGAACATCTCACTCGCTCCATCAGCATTGCCAAACGTCAACAATCCACCTTTGGTTTGTTATTTATGGATTTGGATAAATTCAAATATATCAACGATTCTTTAGGCCATGATATTGGTGATATGTTGCTGATTGAAGTGGCTAATCGTATTCGAGAAGCGGTGAGAGTGACAGATGTAGTGGCCAGAATTGGCGGCGATGAATTTACCCTGTTACTGGATGATACCAAAAACAAACAAGAGTTGTCTTTGATCGCAACAAAAATCCAGAAAGCAATCGAGCCAATGATAAAAATTAGGCACCATGAACTTTATGTGACCACTAGCATAGGGATTGCGTATTTTCCCGAATGTGGCCTGGAGCCTCAAACATTAATGAAAAGCGCAGATATTGCTTTATACAAAGCCAAAGAATTTGGTAGAAACCAGTTTTATTTTTACACCAATGAGCTCAACGAACAAGCCAGGCTTAAACTAGAATTAGAACGCGGCCTGCGACGAGCGATGATTAAAGGAGAATTTGAAATCTATTTTCAGCCTCAGGTCAGAACCCTGGATCACAAGGTAACCGGGGTCGAAGCATTATTGCGCTGGAATCATCCTACCATCGGCCTGGTTTCACCGGCTGATTTTATTCCAATCCTCGAAGAGCTTGGGTTAATGGTGGCGGTGGAACAGTGGGTGATTAGTCAGGTATGCTGCATTGCCAAACAACTAACCGACCAATTTGGCCAGATACGTTTTGCAATTAATATCTCCGGGTCGCATTTTAAGTTAGGGGATCTGAAACAGAGTATCTATATGGCGCTGCAAGATAGCTCTCTGGACGCTAATTATCTCGAATTAGAACTCACCGAAGATATTATGATTGAGCATGTTGAGCGAAATAACCATGTCCTCAATGATTTATCCGACATTGGCATTTCTATTGCGCTGGATGATTTTGGTAAAGGCTACTCAAGTTTAAGTTATTTGAAGAATTTTCCGGCCAATATTTTGAAAATCGACAAGTCATTTATTGATAATATCCTGATCGATGGCAAGGAGTCGGCGATTGTTGAAGCCATGATTGACTTGTCCCACAAGCTCGGAATTAAAGTGGTCGCCGAAGGTGTGGAAGATATCAAACAGGCCGAATTTTTGGAAAATAAGAAATGCGATTATATCCAGGGTTATTACTTTGCAAAACCTATGTCGGTTAGCGAGCTGCGAGATTATTTAGTTAAAAGTTCAGATAACTCAAACAATTTTGCTAATCATAAAAAATCTATCGGCTAACCAAAAATACCCTGATTGTTTGTCATGCTTGTCAAGGCCTGAACTAGTGGCTATCGGGTTGATTATTGGCCATTTCGTTTAAAGTTTTTTCTAAAGCTTCTATTTTTTCTCGTGTTCTGGCCAGCACTTTTTTTTGCACATCAAACTCTTCGCGAGTGACTAAATCCATCTTGCCGATCAAAGACTGCAATACTTGCTTAAAATTATTTTCAATATCTTGTTGGAAGGCTTTAGCGCCTGGCGGAATACTCTGGCTAAATTTACCGGCGAGTTCTTCAATTTTTTTGGCGTCTATCATGATCAATCTCGATTTTCTGGTTTCAAAGGTCTTTCGTTACAGCATTGTATCATACCCAATAACTTACTAGTTGTAACAGCTATTCTCGATAATACTCTCTATGAGCAACTGAGTTCTAGCGTAGGTTAGACTTCAGTCCAACACTAAACTGTCAGACACAAAATTGGCCTAAAGGCCATTAACCTACCTAATAAAGAGGCAAATCAGTGTGAAAACATTTTCTATAATATGTCCGTAATGCCCGTAAAGTGGGAAAATTTTGTTCACCAAGAATTGCTGTAGTGGTAATTGGAAGCTATAGCAATATTCGCTTTTCAGAGTATAATCCCTTTTTTTAAGCAAATGATCCTAGATTATCGATGTTATCAAAACTTTTACCGCGATTTTTAGTCGGCTCTATCTCATTCTTACTGCATGTTATTAACACCTTATTTTGGGTGATGCCTATCTTTGTGCTGGCTTTTTTAAAGGTGATATTGCCTGTTGCGCCGCTCCGAAGAGTCTTAGATCGATTGTTAAATGCAAGTGCTTCCAATTGGATATCGTTTAATGCTGTGATCCTTAAAATCACCAAACCCATCGAATGGCAGATCGATTTACCCGAAAAAATATCAATCAATGACTGGTATTTAGTCATGGCTAACCATCAGAGCTGGGTGGATATTTTAGTTTTGCAAAATACTTTTAATCGCAAAATTCCCTTTTTAAAGTTTTTTTTAAAACAACAATTAATCTGGGTACCGGTATTGGGTATGGCATGGTGGGCGCTCGATTTTCCTTTTATGAAGCGTTATTCAAAAACTTATATTAAGAAAAACCCACAAAAAAAAGGCCAGGATTTTGAGACCACCAAAAAGGCCTGTGAAAAATTTAAGACTATTCCGATCTCGATCATGAATTTTTCTGAAGGCACTCGTTTTACCGAGTTAAAGCGCGACAATCAAAAATCACCTTTCAAAAACCTGCTCAAACCAAAAGCTGGCGGTATCGGCTATGTTTTAACTTTGATGGGCAATGAGATCACAAAAATACTCGATGTGACCATCGATTATCCCAATCATCATTCCCCCAGTTTTTGGGATTTAATGACCGGCAAGCTGAATAAAATTATCGTCACCGCTAAGCTGATAGATATCCCCCTTGATGTGCAAGGCAGTTACATCGAGAATTCACAGCAACGCAAGAAAGTCCAGCAATGGGTCAATCAGTTATGGCATGCAAAAGATCAACAGCTGAACCTGATCCGCGAAAAAGAATAGGGAAAGCAGTTAAATTGTCGGTTTATATAACGCCGACAAAAAAATCAATGTAATACAAAGTAGTGCAATCACAAAAGCAACCAGTCTTGTTTGTTTGCTTTTGCCCCGTTTTAAGGCAAAAATCCCAGCCACGATATACCCGACTAAAAGCACTACTTTAGCTCCCAGCCAGCCTTCGACAAAAGGGTAAAAACCGCTCATTATTGAGAGAAAGATAGCGGCACTCAACAAAACCGTATCATTAACATGTGGTAAAATTTTTACTAGTTTGTGTTGCAATAATGGGCTTTGTTTAGTCATCCACCAGCCTCGTAGCACAAACCCCAAAAAAGAAAGGATTGCTGTGGTGATATGGATGATTTTGATTAGCTGATAGTATTCCATTCGATTTGCCCTTTGAATTGGTTGACCAATGCCGATTTGAATGGCTTGATTTGCTCGGATGCGATATTAACAGAAACCCGAATTTTAGTCCGATAATCCAATTTAAGATCTTCTGACTGGTAGTCCTTTAATATGTGTTCACAATCTTTAAGCTGCGCATATTCAATCTCAAAACTAATTGGTTGATATTCGATTTTTTGTTTTAAGTGAAGTTGCTCAAGGGCCAATTTGACCCCGCCACCATAAGCCCTGGCCAATCCTCCGGTGCCCAGTTTGGTACCACCGAAAAAACGCGTACAAACGACTACAATATCGCCGATCCCGGAATGTTGAAGAACATGCAACATGGGTTTTCCAGCGGTTCCCGAAGGTTCGCCATCGTCGCTGCACCCAACCAAAGTCGTTGATTGGGGATTGCCCACAATATAAGCCCAACAATGGTGAGTTGCATCAGGATAACGCTGATTCATTTGCTTAACAAAGGCTTTGGCTGACTCTGCGGTGGCTGCATGACGAACGCGGGTAATAAATTGGCTGTTTTTTATTTCCTCTTCGACTTTGAGAGCTTGAGCGGGAATATTATAACTTGGCATTTACTTCTTCATTTATTGATAAACGGGCGCTTGCAAAGCGCTCCTACAACGGTGGTTTAGCGTAGCATAATAACATTTTAATATTCCATACAATGTAGGGGCGCATAGCATGCGCCCGTCGATGGTTGACTGAAATTAGTGCATAGAATAATAACAATCCAACTCCCATTTCAGGGGGTTATTAATCACATATTCTCTTATTTTTAACAATGAGCCTTCATTTCGAATGATATGCTCATGAAATCCTCTTTGCCAAATAATGTCAGAATCGTTCCCACTAGCACTTCGAGCTAATGAAGTTACCTGACTCTTAAAGCCTTTGATAATATTGCCCAAGTGATTATTTTTAATCGCAGTTTTCGGCTCATCGTCATTTTGACTATTTTCGCATATCTCAACAATGCCATGAAAGTGATTGGGCATCACAATGTACTCGTGTATAACGATATTTTGTCTTATTTTAGAAGACTTTTTCCATGATTCTTCGACTATATTTCCTAGTTGATTACATTCCATTTTTCCTATATTAATCCTACCAAATAGGCTCTTCATTTTATGAGTGCATAAAGTTACGAAGTAGTAACCTGCTTGTGAATAATCATAATGGGGTAGTCGTAAATTTTTTCTTTCTGGTCTATCCATAAACCAATCCCTTTTATCAAATTGTTTGTGTAACCCTAACGGCATTCCAAATACCCTACATAGCTTGTTCATGTAACCATAACGCATCCTGAATTTCGCACGCTGTAGGGGCGCCTGGCGATGGTTAAACCAGCTCCTGAATCTGATAATAGAGACAATCATAAAAAATTGACTCGGTTAGTTGATCATTCAAAATTTTGGCTGATTCATTTGCTGATAGACGGTCGCTTGCAAAGCGCCCCTACAGTGACTATTTCCGCAATTCCTATAACTTGGCAAAAGCATCTCGTGTCATATTTAGCACAGCGTTTTCCTGGATCACAATATCATCTTCTATTCGAATTCCGCCATAAGGCATAAAGGCTTCAATTTTACTCCAGTTAAACGCTTGATGATGTTCACCGTTACGTTGGGCTTTGAGCAGCGAGTCGATAAAATATAAACCTGGTTCGATAGTAAACGCCATATCGACTTCCATATTTCTAGTACTGCGTAAGAACGGATGGGTGTCCGGTGGTGGATTTACCGCGCCAGAAATATCAGCAAACTGGCCACCGACATCGTGGACCTGTAGGCCAATTAAATGACCTAAACCGTGGGGAAAGAAGGTAGCTGATATGCCGCTTTCTAACAGGGCTTCGGTTGACATATCCACAAAATCAAATTGCTTAATAATTTCGCCAATTTGCAGGTGGGCATTGATGTGTAAATCCAGATATTTCTGCCCGGCTTTAATTGATGCTATGCAAGCCAGTTGCATTTCATCCATTGCCTGAATTAAGTCGGCAAATTCATCCTGTTGGTATGAATAAGTGCGGGTAATGTCCGAGTGATAACCGTTGACCGTCACACCTGCATCGATTAGAAATGATTTAATCTCGCTCGGCGCTTTTGCTTCACACTCGGTGTAATGCAAGATCGAAGCATGATGATTGAGCGCCACGATATTGCCGTAAGGCATTTGATGTTCCAATCTGCCAGATGCTTCAAGATAGGCTAAATGGATCTGCAATTCACTTTTGCCTTGCCTGAATGCTTGTTCTGCGGTGTGATGGGCAAAAGCGGCTTGTTGATTGGCTTGCTGCATGCTTTCTATTTCGTAACCACTTTTGTAGGCTCTTTGCCAAGCTATGGCATTCAGCAATTTTTCGGGATTGTGGATCGCTTTATCTAATTTGGCAGTGAGCCGGGTTGGCTCGCCTAACAGCGCCACACGATCGGTATTTTCGGGAAAGTAATCCAACGCCTGTTCAAACTGGGTGATCACCTGAATATCAAAATGCTCAGGCCAAAATCCGCTCGGGTTACTAGCCGGAGAATGCCAAAAATCAACTGGTTGATAATAAATCAGGATGGGTTTGCCTGATAATCCAATCACCAGATAACTATCGGCGACTTCTGTTAAAGGCAAATAGCTTCTAAATAAAAAGCTGGATTTAAATGGGTAGTTCATATCATCCAGATAGATGCCAATGGGAACGCCAGAGGGGATGACTAGATATTCTAAGCCGTTGTCTTGCATTAATAATCGATGCCGTTGCAGTAAGTCTTCGATGTGTTGAGTGTAAAGAATGGATGGGGCGGACATATGGAAACCTGATTAAGTAAGCCTGATGTGAATAGAGGCTAATCTTAACTGGATTGAAAGGAGATTGAAACCTTGGTAGGAATTGGTAGAAATTACTGGCGAGTAATAAAAAACCGCCAGAAACCCGAAGGTTAGCTGGCGGATTGTGTTTTAACACGACTGTCCCTCTCGATTATAAGCCCAGAGGGAACCGGTTAAAACTGGTAGGTTGCTCGAACATAAGAGAACCGACCTTGACCACTGTGAATTGTGCTAACGAATCCCGTAAAGTTATCATGGGTAAATGGAGGTTCTTCATTAAATAAGTTAGTCGCACCAAAAGCAATTATTGTATTTTCAATGCCATTATAATTTAGAGAAAAATCAACAGTTGTCATTGAATCAACTGTCTTATCACCGAAATTCACACTAGCGTTACCTTTGAATTCATCTATAAAATTGACCGCTAAATTAGCACTCAAATCATCTTTTGACCAGGTTGTCGCCAGTGTCCAGCGCATTTCAGGCTGTTCAAAATCTCCTTCTGACTCGTGAATTCGCTGTCCACCAAACCCATCAGGACGTAATTCTTCGTAATCGAGCACGTAATTCAAAACATATGAGAAACCCAAAGAACCAATATCAGTTTCAAGCTTGTATCTGATATCAACATCAAGCCCAGAAGTTTCAATATCTCCTATGTTTCTGAATAAGTCATTTATTTGTACGATTGCTCCGAGATCATTCGGAATGGTTGGTGCAAGCCTGGTAACAATATCAGGATCGTTTCCAAATACATTTACTACAAATTGAGTATCGGAATCAATATTATCTTCAATGTCATAATTATAGAAATCAACACTTAAGCTAAAATCGTCTGAAAATTCGTAGATAGCTCCCAGATTAAAACTTGAGGATTCTTCAGGGGTGAGATCTGGATTGCCTACAAACACTGCCGTATATTCCTGAGGGTCACATGACAAATCAACTGCTTCACAGCGAAGATTATCAACTAGCTCAGGAGACTCATTGGTTGGTCCTAAACCAATTTGATGTAACGATGGCGCTCGAAATGCGGTCCCATAAGAACCTCGGAGAGCTAGATTGTCTAGTGGTTTCCAGCGGAAAGCAATTTTAGGATTGGTTGTTGTACCAAAATCACTGTAATCTTCATATCTGACCGCTAATTGAACTTCAAAATCTTCAATGACAGGGATGGCCAGTTCGACAAAAAGCGAAGTGTTGTCTCGACTACCGTTGGCCTCCGTTGCTTCAGTTCCAAAAACGTCACCACGCAAGAATTGATCGTCGGGATTATCACTAATCGTTTCTTCTCTAAATTCTGCCCCCACTGCTAGCAATAACGGACCGTGTTCCATTTCTGTGATCGCGCCAGATATAGAACCATCAATCGAGCGGCTGGTTGATTCACCAATACGGGTTGTGGTGGTTTCAATAAAGTCTAGCGCTTCTTGGGTGTTGGACGAAGGTTCAAAAGGGTTCCATAAACCACTGTCTATCGCTTCTTGTACCCGACGAGAATTAGGGAAACCGTCGACGCCTCTTTCGGTCGAAAAACTTCTAATATAACTCGCAGCGACTTCCCAGTCCCATTCAGCAACGGTACCTTCAAAGCCCCAAATTGCACGAATATAATTGGTTTCAGCTACCTTTTTTCGGTTTCCAATATCGACCATTCGACGGCGCATGGTTAGATCTTGCTGGAAAAACTCATGACCGGGATCATCGGCAAAAGGATGATTAGCATTATCGCCAGCCATAAACAATTCGTTAAAACTTGGGCTACCCGCACCCTTGATAATTGTGTTGGCATTTTGCCCGGTAAATTCAATAAAAGAACTCACATCTTCAGAAATTTTATGAGTACCCATATAGTTAACACTAAATCTTTCTGTCGAAGGCACCATCGACATATGCGGAGCGTAGTCGTAACGGCACAGATTATTGGCTAGATCCGTGTCTTCGGGTGAACAAACGTCATTTCCAAAGGTATCTATTATTCGATTACCCGGATCAGATGCTAACGCAATAGTTCCAGGAATACCAGATGAACTTCTGAAATCAACTGCATCGGGATCGTTAGGGTGTAAAGCCGCCTGGTTAGCTGAACGAGCGTAATCTCTATCGGCATATGAGATCTCATCTCGTTTAAAATAGTCTAATATAAAGGTATGGCTTGAATTTACATCAGAGCTTCCCCAGAGCAAACTAAAATTACTTTCATCGCCACCTCCATCGGCCGTACTACCGATTTTTCCAGACAGTTCCATGCCGTTAAAATTGCTTTTTAAGATAATATTGATAACCCCAGCGATTGCATCTGAGCCATAAGTGGCTGACGCACCATCTTTTAAGATATCAACCCGTTCTATGGCTGCTAATGGAATATTATTAATATCAACAAAAGCGGTATCAATTCCTTTCGCAAAAGGTGAAACGGACACGCGGCGACCATTAATCAGGATCAAGGTTGAATCCGCACCGAGTCCACGCAATGAAACGCTGGAACCGCCATTTGCAGTATCATCACTTGAGTTACCCTGGGTCGAAAAGGTACCTTGCCCAGATATAGGTAGTTTTGTAAAAAGACCGATAATATCGGTAACACCAGTTAGCGCTATGTCTTCTGCACTTAAGGAAGTGACAGGAGATGGACCTTCCTGATCGGTTCTTTTTATATGCGAACCAGTAATGGTTATTTTATTTTCATCTTCCTCACCTTCTTCCGCTGCAAAAGCCGAAAGTGGTATAGCCAAAGCACTTGCCAGCGCAACTTGGAGAAGTCGATGTTTAAATAAAGTATGACTTGTCATGATTTTAGATTCCTTTATTTTTTAGTTGTTGTTTGATAGAGCTGTTTGTAAAAGGTTAATGATTAGAACTTTTATCTAAGATACTTTTATCTAAGGTACTTCGATATAGACTGCATTCTATTCATATATATAACAATCCTCTATCGCAGTTTCGTTCCGGTTGCCAAACTTCAATCAATTTAGGCGAGCCACTTGTATCAAGAACAGAAAGGCAAAAGCAAATTAGTGGTGTAATAAAAAGTTATTTTTTTGTAACAATTTTGCTTGGATTTCAGCAACAACACGAAAACAAACACTCACCGAGATTTAAAGAGGAAGGTAGTAATATTTATTTGAGAACACCAATATTGCATTGCATCAAAAAACAATTCAAAGCATTTAAGCTGATTATCTCAAAGTGAGTTTTCCGTAAGCTCTACAGATAGTTAGAGAAAGAATTTTCACTATCAAGACGTGCACTAAACCCCGTTTTGGAAGAATTTTGGAGTGATTCTATTTCGCTGTAGTTGCAATAGCTTTCCGCTTAGCCTCAAAAGCACGTCGCTTCTCGATTGCCAGTGGGGTAATTTCTTGCTCCAGTTTTTTTTGTGCGCCCAACATAAAAAACACTTCAGCCATCAAAAAAAACGGACCAATTAACAATTGATTGAGATCATCTACAAAAGCGGGTTTGGCTTTTTCGTAATGATGACCGATAAACTGAATAATCCATGCAACAATAAAAACAAACATTGCGATCCATGCCGCATCAGGCACTTTTGCCACTAAATGGGCAGTATAAAAGACCGGAATAATAAAAATGACCTGACCAATCGCCAAGCTGATATGCAACATAAAATAATAAATTAAAACCCCCAAAAAAAACACCATGGCTAAGGTTAGTGAGTAGCCGCTATCACCCAACATTACTGGTAATTCAACCAAGCTCAAAAAAACCATCAAAGACCAAATAATTGCAGGTACCCCGATAAAATGGGTCCAGACATTCTTTTGATTTAAGTGCACGCTTTTGTAGGTTGAGAGTTGTTCAACAGCTGATTTCATAGCTAGTCTCTCCAATTATCGTGATTTAAAAGACCTTAGCTTACAGAAACAGGTTCGGCGTCGCAACTTAGCCAAACAATACCATTTCCGTTTTTCATAGTTAATAAACCGCTGTTTTCACGCTCCTCAATGAGAACGCTGATCTCAGGAGCGGTTGATATTTACTTATTCAACCGGCCCTGAATCCAACAAATTTAATTTAAACCATGCTAATTAGTCATTTCATCCCAAAAGGTCTTCACCCCATCCCACCAATTGCTGGATTTGGGGCTATGTTGTTTTTTGCTGCCACTCAAATAATCATCAAACTCTTTCAACTTATTTTTTTGCTCCTTGTTTAGCTTGACGGGTGTTTCAATTACCACCCGGCAAAGCAGATCGCCGCGCATACCGCCGCGCATTGGGGTGATCCCTTTACCGCGCATTCTAAACATTCTGCCAGTCTGAGTTTCATCGGGTATTTTGAGTTTTACTTTTCCATCAAGGGTAGGCACCTCTAATTCACCGCCTAAACAGGCGGTTGCAAAACTAATCGGCATTTCACAATAAAGGTTATCACCATCACGGACAAAAATATTATGCTCTCGAACATGAACCTGTACATATAAGTCGCCAGCAACAGCGCCGGGACCACCTGCTTCACCTTCACCAGTAAGGCGTATTCTATCGCCTGTATCGACACCCGCCGGGATCTTAACCGACAAAGTTTTTTCTTTACGGACCCGGCCTTGGCCAGAACAACTACTGCAAGGATCTTTGATCACTGTGCCTTGGCCATGACAACTCGGACAGGTTTGTTGTACCGAGAAAAAACCTTGTTGCATCCGCACCTGACCGACCCCTTTACAGGTATCACAAGTGGTTGAGCTGGATCCTTTTTTCGCACCGCTCCCCTTACAAGGCTCGCAAGCCACATAAGTCGGGATCTTAATGGTTTTCTTAACGCCTTTTACCGCATCTTCCAGTGACATTTCCATATTGTATTGCAGATCGGCGCCGCGTCTTTGTCTTTGCCGCCCACCACGGCCACCACCACCACCGCCAAAAATATCACCAAATACGTCGCCAAAAATATCACTGAAATTACCCTCTCCGGCACTGTGACCAAATCCACCCTGACTCGGATCCACACCGGCATGACCGTATTGATCATAGGCTTGGCGTTTTTGAGAGTCGTTTAAAATTTCGAACGCTTCTTTGGCTTCTTTAAATTTTTCTTCCGATTCTTTTGAGTCGGGGTTTCGATCTGGGTGATATTTCATCGCTAATCGACGATAAGCTTTTTTCAGCTCTTTTTCATCAGCTGACTTATTCACACCTAATATTTCGTAGTAATCTCTTTTGGACATGGTTTATTCTCGTAGATATTGGCTTTAACAATAATGATTATTATTAAAGTATTCGCAGTACAGAGGCTAGCTCCCACCGCCTCAGCGAGACATCACCCCCTTGGTAGGAGCGACCGTCCCGGCGCGAATTTTTGTTTATTCGGTAACAAAAGCCAGATACAGCAACGCGGGGAAGTCCCCGCGTAGCCTTAATCGTCCTTGTGACTATTCAGCGAAGAGCTGATTAGTCAAGCTAGACAATTATTTTTTATCGTCTTTCACTTCTTCAAACTCAGCGTCAACCACATCGTCATTGGCATCGGCAGAATCATCCGCTTGAGCTTGTTCCTGAGCTGGCGCACCTTCGGCTTGACCGGCTTCAGCTTCCGCAGCAGCGTACATACGCTCAGCCATTTTTTGTGAAGACTTGGTTAAGCTTTCAGTTTTAGCCACAATCGCGTCTTTATCATCGCCCTTCATCGCTTCTTCTAAATCAGTGATGGCTTGTTCGATAGATTCTTTTTCGCCGTCTTCAAAAGTGACTTTCTCTTCGCCCATGGTTTTCTTAGTCGCGTGGATCAGGCCATCGGCTTGATTACGAACTTCTACCATTTCCTGGAACTTCTTATCGTCTTCTGCATGGGCTTCCGCATCACGGATCATTTGCTCGACTTCTTCATCGGATAAACCAGAAGAGGCTTTAATCACAATAGATTGTTCTTTTCCAGTGGCTTTATCTTTAGCCGTTACATTCAATATCCCGTTAGCATCAATATCAAAATTCACTTCAATTTGTGGTGTACCACGTGCGGCTGGTGGAATATCTTGTAAATCAAACTTTCCTAATGACTTATTTTGAGCCGCCATTTTTCGCTCGCCCTGACAAACGTGTACCGTCACTGCTGCCTGGTTATCTTCAGCGGTTGAGAACACCTGACTGGCTTTAGTCGGAATGGTAGTGTTCTTGTCAATCAGATTAGTCATTACCCCGCCCATGGTTTCAATACCCAGCGATAATGGAGTGACATCTAATAATAATACGTCAGTTACATCACCCGCTAACACAGCTCCCTGAATAGATGCACCCATGGCAACGGCTTCATCAGGGTTAACATCTTTTCTTGGCTCTTTACCAAAAAACTCAGTCACGACTTCTTGTACCTTAGGCATACGCGTTTGACCACCGACTAAAATAACATCATCAATATCAGAGATATTCAGTCCAGCATCTTTAATCGCTGTTTGTAATGGCGCGATGGTGCGTTCAACTAAATCGTCAACCAATGATTCTAATTTGGCGCGAGTCAATTTAATATTTAAATGTTTAGGACCAGCTGCATCTGCGGTAATGTAAGGTAAATTAATATCCGTTTGAGTACTAGAAGACAATTCAACTTTGGCTTTTTCGCCCGCTTCTTTTAAACGCTGCAAGGCCAATGGGTCATTATGTAAATCAATGCCGCTGTCTTTTTTGAATTCGGCAACTAAGAACTCAATCACACGCATATCAAAATCTTCGCCGCCTAAGAAGGTATCACCGTTAGTCGCTAATACTTCAAAGGTGTGCTCACCTTCCACTTCGGCTATTTCAATGATTGAAATATCAAAGGTTCCGCCGCCTAAATCATAGACTGCGATAGTTCGATCGCCTTTACCTTTGTCCAGGCCATAGGCTAATGCAGCAGCGGTTGGCTCATTGATAATCCGTTTGACTTCAAGACCAGCAATTTTACCGGCATCTTTAGTGGCTTGACGTTGTGAGTCATTGAAATAAGCAGGGACCGTTACTACCGCTTCGGTGACAGTTTCGCCTAAAAAGTCTTCAGCGGTTTTTTTCATCTTTTTCAAAACTTCAGCGCTGACTTGTGGTGGCGCAGTGGCTGTGCCTTTTGCTTCAACCCATGCATCACCATTATCGGCGGCAACGATTTTGTAAGGCACCATTTTGATATCTTTTTGCACAACATCGTCTTTAAATTGACGACCAATCAATCGCTTAATTGCAAATAATGTGTTGGTTGGATTGGTGACTGCCTGACGCTTAGCCGATTGACCGACTAAGATTTCGCCTTCTTCGGTGTAAGCAACAATCGAAGGAGTAGTTCTTGCGCCTTCGGCATTTTCGATCACTCGTGAATCTTTTCCGTCAAGCACCGCCACACAAGAGTTGGTTGTACCTAAATCTATACCAATAATTTTACCCATCTTAATTCTCCTGATAACTCTTTGTTGAAGTCCTTCGTTTTTATTTCGAGCGTTCCGTCTAAAAACTCGGTTCAACAATTAAGTCTGTTTCAATATGTTTAGTTAAAGTTTGTTCGTTGCCCTTTATCTGGGGGCGCTATCTTTTATTTCAAGCCAAGATTGTTTAATTTAGAACAATATTTGACCAGTTTTTTACAGGGTTCAGGCGTTTTCGTCGATTGACGCTGCTTTGCCTTTGGCCACAATCACACGAGCTGGCCGAATCAATCGCCCATTAAGCTGGTAACCCGCTTGCACTACCATCATCACGCTATTGGGTTCGTGCTCGTCACTTTCCTGCATCACCATGGCTTCATGTAAACCTGGATCAAAATTTTCACCGAGTGGCGAGATCTGCTGGATATGGAATTTGTTTAAGGTATCAAGAAGAAGCTTATAGGTTAATTCGATCCCTTCATGCATCGCCGATTGCGCTTTACTTTCTGCCGGATGCTCCAAGGCTTTTTCCAGGCTATCGACTACGTCTAAAATCTCTTTGGCGAATCGCTCTAACGCAAACTTGCTGGCGCTAGATACTTCTCGCTCAGCGCGACGGCGAATATTCTCAGTTTCGGCTTTGGCTCTAAGTGCCGTATCTTTATGAGTATTGGCTTGTTTTAAAGCGGAATCAAGTTGTTCGCTTAACGCGGCCACTTGCTGTTCAAAGCTTAAGTCATCCGATGGCTGATTCTCTGAGGCGGCTTGCTCTACCACTTCAGCCTGTTCTTCAGGGTTTTGATTTTCCTCATTGCTACTCATTTCGACTGCTCCTAAATGCCAGACTCGTAAGGTTTTGTGAAACAATAACCTTATATTTAACATGTTTTAAAAAGATTGCTTTGAATATGGGGTTAAGTTGGGCGGTTTCAAGCGAGGTTTATCGGAAAGTTAGCTAAATTTATCTGTAATACGCATCCTTCGAATATAATTTTTCTATTTTGAGGCAGAATTTGTTATTCATTCTTTTAAAAATAGGGCAATATAACCAAATACCATGGAAAAACATAATATAAGGATATCCCCCATGAATCGCATATT
>JAUUYO010000003.1 GCA_030590405.1 Kangiellaceae bacterium | reverse complement strand
TGAAATTTTGAAATATCTTAAAGCTTTGCTTTGTCTTAAAACCTGTCGATTTAATAAGATTTTTCAGACGGCGCGAATAATAGCAGAAAGAAGTTTATGTGCAAGATTTTTTTTCTGAATATTAACAATCAACTTCTTTCGGAGCTGTGGACTGCGCCTAAGAATCATACCCCAGCGGATTCTGGCTCTGCCATCGCCAGGTATCATCTATCATATCATCAAGGCCTTTAGTGGCTTTCCAACTGAGTACTTTGTTGGCCAGCGCCGGGTCAGCCCAACATTCGGCGATATCACCGGGACGGCGATCGACAATTTCATAAGCAATTGTTTTTCCTGAACCTTTTTCGAACGCTTTGACCATATCGAGCACCGAATACCCTTTGCCCGTGCCCAAATTCAGGGTAGTTACTCCCAGTAAACCTGTTATTTTCTGGATAGCTTTTACATGGGCATCGGATAAATCCACTACGTGAATATAATCCCTGACCCCTGTGCCGTCGGGAGTTGGATAATCATTGCCAAAAACAGAGAGTTTCTCTCTTTTACCAACCGCTACCTGACTGATAAATGGCATTAAATTATTCGGAATACCTTGAGGATCTTCGCCTATCTGACCACTTTTGTGGGCACCAACCGGGTTAAAATAACGCAGTAGTACGATTTGCCAGTCGCTGTCGGCAATCGCCTGATCGCGCATAATTTCTTCGATAAAGAGTTTGGTACGTCCGTATGGATTGGTTGCGGAAATTGGAAAGTCTTCTTTAATCGGCACGCTGGCAGGATCGCCATAAACAGTGGCGGAAGAGCTGAATACGATTCGCTTGCAATTAAATTTTTGCATCGCCTTCATCAGGTTAATGGTACCGTAGATATTCTGCTCGTAATAAGTTAGCGGGATCTGGGATGACTCACCTACCGCTTTTAGTCCGGCAAAATGAACTACTGCATCAAACTGGTGCTCTTTAAAAATATCACTTAGTGCATCAAAATTGGTTAAATCGACTTTATAGAAGCGAATAAATTGATCGGTGAGTTTTTCGACCCGTCTTAATGATTCGACTGATGAGTTGCTGAGGTTATCGACCACCACCACTTCGAAGCCTGCTTCGAGTAATAATAAGCTGGTGTGGCTGCCGATGTATCCAGCGCCGCCAGTGACAAGGATCTTCTGGGACATTATGGGAAAACTCCGTTTTTATGGGCAATTTCTATAACTAATTTTAGCAAAGCTTAGCCTTATCGCCTAGTGAATGTTTTTTAACATTTATGGGTGTATTGTTCGAGAAGCGGACGTTCAAATGGACGTTTTACATTTTTTGTTTTTTACGATCAAAAGCGGTTTCGCAACGCTTCGCTTTCTTGCGAGTTACTTTTTTCAAGAGCCAAAAAAGTAACCAAAAAGCCCCTGGTCGTTCGCACTGGGCAGCGCGATTAGTCCCGTTATTTTACTCGAAACCGTAACTTGGGCGCCTACATTCATCGTTTTCACGCAACATTTTTAAGATATTTCTACCTCAGTTTTTGATTTGATCGGGGATAACTGAAATTCCAGCAGCCAGTCTCACCATTCTAGACTTCAAAAACGATAACATCAAAAAACAAACTCCCCTTCTTCAACATCCAGAGATACCAATCCTCCATGCTCTAATTGACCACTTAAGATTTTTTCCGCTAGTGGATTTTCAATCCACTGCTGGATAGCCCTTTTTAATGGCCTGGCACCATAAACCGGATCAAATCCTTTATCAGCGATAAGACTTAATGCCTCACTGGAAAATTCAAATTCGAAATCATTATCCGCTAATCGAACGCCTAGTTGCTTTAATTGAATGCTGGCAATTTGTTTAACATGGTCTTTTTCTAACGAATGGAATATAACCGTCTCGTCAATCCGGTTTAAAAACTCAGGCCTGAAATAATCACCAATCACCCCATTAATTTTCTGCTTTAATTCTTCATAATGTTCTTCACCAGCCGATTCCATAATTAAATCCGAACCTAAATTGGAAGTCATAATAATCACGGTGTTTCTAAAATCGACAGTTCTACCCTGGCCGTCAGTTAATCGACCATCTTCCAATACCTGCAATAAAATATTAAACACATCGGGATGAGCTTTTTCGACTTCATCCAGCAAGATAACTGAGTAAGGTTTACGCCTGACCAGTTCGGTTAAATATCCACCTTCATCATATCCGACATAACCGGGAGGGGCACCAATCAATCGTGCCACAGAATGCTTTTCCATAAACTCTGACATATCAATTCTGACCATCGCATCTTCTGAGTCAAACAAAAATGTGGCCAAGGCTTTGCATAACTCTGTTTTACCCACTCCAGTTGGCCCAAGGAAAAGAAAAGAGCCATTAGGACGGTTTGGATCAGATAGTCCAGCTCTTGATCTGCGTACTGCATTGGAGACTGCCGATACTGCCTCAGTTTGACCGATCACCTGGCTATGTAAATGTTGCTCAATCTTTAATAATTTTTCTTTTTCACCTTCTAACATTTTATTAACCGGGATGCCGGTCCATTTAGATACGACGTGAGCAATTTCATCTTCACTGACTTTGTTTCTAAGCAATGTCATTTCCTGCATTTCTACCTGACTGGCCATATCCAGTTGCTGCTCCAGTTCTGGGATTCTTCCGTATTGAAGTTCCGACATGCGAGCTAGATCACCCGCCCTTTTAGCGGCGTCAAAATCAATTCTCGCTCTTTCCAGATCGGTTTTAATACTTTGAGTACCGTGAACGGCGGCTTTTTCTGATTTCCAAATTTCATCTAGTTCAGAAAAACCTCTTTCCATTTCAGAAATTTTATTTTCAAGCTCTGCCAGACGTTTTTTTGAGCTTGCGTCATTCTCTTTTTTGAGCGCTTCACGTTGCATTTTTTGCTGGATTAATTGTCTTTCTAAACGATCCATTTCTTCCGGCTTAGAATCGATTTCCATGCGAATTAAACTCGCAGCTTCATCAATCAGATCAATCGCTTTATCCGGCAGTTTTCGATCTGAGATATATCGGTGAGACAAAGTCGCTGCGGCGACAATCGCAGGATCGGTTATATCAACCCCGTGATGAACTTCATAACGTTCTTTTAGCCCACGTAAAATAGCAATAGTATCTTCTACCGTTGGCTCTCCCACCTGAACTTTTTGAAAACGCCTTTCAAGCGCGGCATCTTTCTCAACGTATTTACGATATTCATCCAAAGTCGTTGCGCCAACGCAATGTAATTCGCCTCTGGCTAATGCCGGTTTCAACATATTACCAGCATCCATGGAACCTTCTGATTTTCCGGCGCCAACCATGGTATGTAATTCATCAATAAATAAAATAATCTGGCCTTCTTGCTTGGACAAATCGTTAAGCACCGCTTTTAATCTTTCTTCAAACTCTCCACGAAACTTTGCCCCGGCAATTAGTGCGCCCATATCAAGCGAAAGCACTCGTTTACCTTTGATGCCTTCGGGTACTTCACCGTTAATAATTCGTTGTGCGAGTCCTTCGACGATGGCAGTTTTACCCACTCCCGGCTCACCAATTAATACTGGATTATTTTTTGAACGGCGCTGTAAAACCTGGATAGTACGACGAATTTCATCATCTCGACCGATCACAGGATCCAGCTTTCCTTGCTCTGCTCGCTCGGTTAAATCAATACTGTATTTTTCCAATGCCTGGCGTTGCTCTTCAGCATTTGGATCATCAATGGACTGGCCGCCACGAACTTGTTCGATGGCTTTTTCTGTGACTGCTTTGTTGGCATTAAGATCTCTTAAAATATTACCTAAGTTGCCTTTATCTTCAATGGCAGCAAGCACAAATAGTTCACTGGAAATATATTGATCTTTCCGTTGTTGGGCAAGCTTGTCGCAATGGTTTAACAGGCGAGCCAGATCATTAGAAATATGCACATCACCGGGCGTACCTTCAACTTGAGGCAAGCGATCTAATGCTTCGGCTAATTGTGATCGCAGGCTATGTAAATTAATATCAGTTTGCGCCATTAAATGTCGCACGCTGCCCCCTTCCTGATTCAGCAAAGCCGTCATCATATGAATGGGTTCGATAAATTGATGTTCACGGCCAAGAGCCAAGGATTGAGCGTCAGCAATTGCCAGCTGAAATTTGCTGGTTAGTTTATCCATTCGCATGAGGATAACCCCCTATTAATTAAGTAGATAATTAGTCATTAAGTAAATGATGGGGGCATAGGTAATTAAAATCAAGGAGCTAAATAAGAGATGCCCTGGTTATTTTTTTACTCCAGGCCATTATATTTAATCATGTTGATTAACTCATCAACATAATCTTGCCCTCTTTCGGAATAACTGGATAATCCATGGGCTAATTTCACCCCGGTTATTGATTGGCCTCGCCGCCTTAAACCTGCCCGGATATCTCTTAACCCCGTATAGGCATTGTGGGAATTAAGATTGCGCATATAACTTGATATCGAGTCTTGCACCGAGGCATATTTTCTAACTTCATGTTGGCTACCAGCATTACGTTTTTGAGGGACTAATCCGCACCCCGTAGTATAACACCATTGGCCAAATAAATTATTTGCCTGAGTGGCAAATCGGGAGGTTCCCCAAGCTGATTCATTGGCTGCCTGAGCCAAAACTAAAGACGATGGAATAATATCAATTCGGTTTTTCAGTTCTTCGAGATTTGCTTGAATATTTTTGGATTTCAAACCAAACTCTCTGGCTAATTTATTCAGTTTTTTGGTGTTAACTCCAGTGTGATAACTGTCGTTTTTAATATTAGTCAAAATGCTGAGTAATAACTCCTTTTTATATTTTATTTTATTGTTTTCTTTATCCACTAATGGTCTTAGATAAGCGAAAAACTGGGCCTTTTTTTGTTGCACATCATTAATACCCATAAAGTCAGGCAGTTCAGTCACAAAATCCAGAGAAGCAACATTGGCCGGTCTGGACTGCCAATCATGTTGCACGACCAGAACAAACAATGCAGCAAAAGTAAATATAGCGCCAACCAGATAACTTTTATCGCGTTTGATAGCATCCAATAGTATGCCTATTATTTTCATAATAACTCCTGTTATGACTCTACAGCGCAGAAAATATTGCTGTAGGTTTAAAATAGTATAAGGTCTGTTGATCTTACATAGTTCAACAGCTCCTTGTAGCTTGCACATATTGCTTAAAGTAATATCGGTAGTCAAGCTTGGCAAAGCTGGTATACAATCGATTTTCTCATTTTTGGTCTCGACAAAACAGTAGCGGCCACTCATTTCGAGCACACCACATGCATCAATCATCCGGTCGCTGGAAATTAGGACTTATGCTTTCTCTGACCACAGCAACCTTTTGGGGAATGCTACCGATCGCCTTAAAAGGGCTTTTAGTCAGCATTGATGCAACAACCATCACCTGGTATCGTTTTATTGTTTCGCTAACCGTGGTGGCATTGTTGCTTTACCGAAGAAACCGACTCCCTGACTTTAAATGGCTTAAAACCCCTAGGTACCGGTGGTTATTTGGCATGGTTATTCTAGGACTTAGCTGCAATTATGTCCTGTATTTGCTAGGGCTCGACTTAGTGACTCCCAGCGCCGCGCAAATCGTCATCCAAATCGCGCCAATGCTTTTGTTATTAGGCGGTTTGTTTATATTCAGGGAAACGTTTAGCCTAAAACAATGGATTGGTGTGTTAATGTTTATAACGGGATTGGGGTTGTTTTTTAATCATCGAATAGAAGACATTCTAATTAGCGTGACTAGTACAGATGGTGAAACGGGGTATGGCTGGGGTTTAATGCTAACATTACTGGCGGCGATAACCTGGGCAGCCTATGCATTGGCTCAAAAACAATTACTGACTCGCTATGGTTCACAACAAATTATGTTTATCGCATATATTGCCGCCAGTATTTTATTTTTTCCTGGTGCCGAAGTGTTATCGGTTTTTACTCTGACGATGACTCAATGGATTTTACTAATATTTTGTTGCTTAAATACTCTGGTCGCCTATGGTTGTTTTGCCGAGGCGCTGGACCACTGGGAAGCTTCCAGAGTGGGGGCAGTATTAGCGATCACGCCACTAATAACCATTGCTTTCGCCTATTTGACCAATCAAATATTTCCCCAATACCTCACCGTTGAGCCACTAAACTGGATTAGTCTGGCTGGTGCCGGAATTTTGGTAGTTGGTTCGTTAACTGCGGCTTTAGCTAAAATAAAATAAAATCGAATTAGTTTTAGTTTCAAGGTAGGTTTATGCCTTATTCCGATAACATATGTCTGTTTACTTGCTTATGTATAAAAAAACAGTTTATTTATTGCTTATATCTCAAAAATAACGAGAATAACCCCCGTTTTGTGAACTATGACAGCTAGAAAATTTTATCGGTTAGCTTATAATTACATGTTATCCACTTTACCGCAGGTTAAGGCCTGTTGATGAGCAATTAATACCTCATCAATATCAAAACAAAACAAAACATATGAATTTATCAAAAAGAAAACCAGGTAGACCATCACTTTCGGCGAAGCAAAAAGACGAAATACGCGAAAACATTATTCAAATAGCCAGAGAGCTATTTGTCAATGAAGGTTATGAGAATACCAGTATGCGTAAGATTGCTGCCCAGGCGGGGTTTGCGCCGACCAAAATTTATTATTATTTCGAAAATAAGAAACAAATTTTAAAACATTTCTGGACTGATATCTCCATGGATATGTGGGCCTATAGCCAACCAGATGCCACATTGCTTGCTGGTCCCCCACTAAACATTATCCGGCATATCATGCGAAGCAGTGTTGAATACTGGATTAACAACCCCAAAAATTATCATTTACTGATAGAAACTCAGGACATTAACGCCGCTCCGGAAGATAATTTTGATATCTATAATTCAGCGGGTACCCGGGAATATGTTGAAACCATGATGGGCGCAGTGTCCCAATGTATGCAGCAAGGTATTTTTGAGGAAGACAATGTGCTGTTTATATGTCAGTTAATCACTGTTTCTATTTATGGGATTTATGGTGGTTTCTATAGCATGCCCAGTGTTGCCTGGGTAGATAAAGAAAGATTGATCACCCACAGCATCGAAAATACTTTAAGAGGACTACAAAATAATAACAATATAAGTTAATCGTGGAAAGAGTGCCAAACACACTGTAGTGTGGCATTATTTTTCGTGGTTCAACTGATTAATCTAGGAGCCTGTCCGAGAGTAGAGACCGTAACGAGGGAAAGCAATTTTGAGTTAGATTTGTCGGTCATTTGAGACGAATAGCCAGTCTATTAAACGAAAATGAGTGGCAAATCTAGCTAAAATAGCTTTTCCGTAGTAGGTTTCCTATTCTCGGACAGGTTCCTAGGTTAAAATAGCCCTATCGAAATACAAGTAGACATAAGTATATGGCTAAAAGTTTATTATTGTTAAGTAGCTCCCGAGTGGGCAATAGCGGTTTTCTGGTACATGCCAAACCTTTAATTGAGCAGTTTTTGCTGGATCTCAATGTGATCATTGATCTCGTAACAGATCAAAACAACCAACCAACAAAACACAAAAAACTGTTATTTATACCTTATGCCGGTATCTCCATTGGTTTTGATCAATATGAGTCAATGCTGAAAAAGGCGCTCGAATATATAGCCGTCGAAATCACTTCAATCCATCATGCCAAAGATAAACAATTAGCTATCCAGCAATGCGACGCTATTATTACTGGCGGAGGCAACACTTTTTCTTTGCTCAATTCACTCTATCAATTTAAGCTGATTGAACCAATTCGCCAAATGGTCGCTAATGGTGTTCCTTATATTGGCTGGAGCGCCGGTTCTAATATTGCAGCGCCGTCCATTAGAACCACCAATGATATGCCAATTGTTGAACCGCCTTCCTTTGAAGCTCTTGATTTTATCCCCTGGCAAATCAATCCTCATTATATTGATGGCAATCCGCCCGGACATAATGGTGAAACTCGCCAGCAGCGGATCGAAGAGTTTTTAATCGTGAATTCAGATAAAAAAGTCATCTGTATTCCTGAAGGAACCGCACTTAAATATAAAAATAACCAGCTAAGTTTTATAGGTGAGCCAGGCGGCTTCCTTTTCTGTCAAAATTCGAAGGTCGCTTTTGATGCAAACTCTGATCTTAACCTTCTTTTGAAATAGCCTCATACCTAATCAAACTTATGTCTTATAATAACGACCAAATCTACGCCAATCCGCAATCGGCAAACCCTTTTAAATTTGATCAAAAAGTGGCTGCGGTCTTTCCCGATATGATCAAACGTTCGGTTCCAGGATATGAGAATATTATCCATAATATTCAACAACTTGCATCACAGTACATTGCGATGAATTCTAACGGCTATGATCTGGGCTGCTCCTTGGGCGCGGCCAGTTTAGCGATGAGCCACGGTAATCAACAAACTGGCGTGAAAATTATTGCTGTCGACAACTCTGCGGCAATGATTGAGCGGTGCGCGACCAACATCGATGGATTTAAGCACCAAACACCGATTGAGTTAATACAGGCAGATATTCAGCAAATCGAAATCAACAATGCCAGCATGGTGGTACTCAATTACACTTTACAATTTATCCCACAAGCCTTAAGGCTCAAGGTTTTACAACAAATTTACCGAGGAATGCGTGCTGGAGGAATGTTACTTTTATCAGAGAAAATTATATTTTCGGATGATACGATCAACCGACTAATGATCGAACTCCATCATCAATTTAAGCGAGAAAATGGTTACAGCGAGCTGGAAATTAGCCAGAAACGCAATGCTTTAGAAACCGTACTGGTTCCGGAAACCATGTCGAACCATATTCAACGCCTGCAAAATATCGGATTTGCTCACGTTAGTTGTTATCAGCAACAACTCAACTTTGCCTCCTTTATCGCGATCAAATCATGATTGACTATCAACAATTTGGTCAAGATATCAGTCGCTCTAAAGTAGCTCCCTGGCACGATTATTTTCTAAATGCAGTGCAGGCTAAGTATGAAAGTTATACCCATGGTGAGGCGCTGGAATGGCAAAATCTGTTGGAATCATTACCGGAAATTGCGATCAATTCGATCGATATCACGAAATCAGTTAGTGTTAGCAGTAACGCCCCTTTGCCAGTTAAACTCCGTAGCCAACTGGTTGATCAGCTAATGCAACTACACCCTTGGCGAAAAGGCCCATTTGAACTGTTTGGTATCAACATCGATACTGAGTGGCGTTCTGACTGGAAATGGGATCGCATTATCCCTCATATAACCCCATTAAAAGATCGCACTGTTCTGGATGTCGGTTGTGGCAATGGCTATCACTGCTGGCGAATGCTCGGAGAAGAGGCTCGTTTTGTTCTGGGGATCGACCCTTCGCAAAAATTTCTGGCACAATTTGCGGTCATGCAAAAATACTTGTCCCTCCCTGGTTGCCATTTATTGCCGTTAGGCATCGAAGACATGCCTGAGGAAATGGGTAACAATGCTTTCGACAGTATCTTTTGCATGGGCGTTCTTTATCATAGAAAATCACCAATTAGTTTGCTTTATCAGCTAAAAAACCTTTTAAATAAAGGGGGTGAGCTAATATTGGAAACCTTGGTGGTTGATGGCGACCAAAACACCACACTCGTACCCTCGTCTCGCTATGCTCAAATGAGAAATGTGTGGTTTTTACCTTCAACTCAGGCACTGGAATTGTGGCTAAGCAAATGCGGATTTACTAACGTAAGAACTATCGATATTACCCAGACAAGCATGCAAGAGCAACGTGCGACCCCCTGGATGACCTTCCATTCTCTGGAAAACTTTCTGGATGCAAAAAATAATAACAAAACGATTGAAGGCTACCCAGCCCCCAAACGAGCAACCATTGTGGCAAACAAGCAATAATTTACGCAGAACATATGCATTTTAAACAGCATGTATTTTAAACAACATTCTCAACCAGTCCTTTCTGGTTTATACTAAAGTGTCAGAATACCCAATAGTTTGGAGCAAGTTAGCTCTCAAAAAACTAAAACATTGAGCATTCTCGTGACACCCCACAAAAATTGTGAACCCGTTCCTGTCTTTTTGATGTGTTTTTAGTTATTATAACCATCACGAAAGGATATTCATTTGTTGTTCGGGATGAATTTTGAGATTGAGGTACCCGTAAATGCACCTATCCACACAGGAAATACCAGTAAACAGTTTGCAGATTGGCATGTATGTGTCGCGTCTAGATGTGCCATGGGTTCAAACCCCCTTCCCTATTCAGGGATTTCACATCAGCAAACAAGAAGAGCTCGACCAACTTGCCTTGTATTGTACTAAAGTTTATATTGACCGCTTTCTGAGTAAGATTGATGTCAAATCGAGCCTGAGCCTTACGCCTAAGAAGCCCTCTGACATCGACCTCTACGATGCCAAAACCAAGCGTTTGATGAACGAGAAAGCACGCTTTAAGCCTGCCGTTGAGAATTACATTACATCCAGTAAATTAAGAAAAGAAGTTAACAAAGCCAGCCACCTGTATAATCAGGTCAGTGGCAGAATGTCGGTTATTTTTAAAGACATGATGCAAAATGGTTATATTAATGTATCAGAAATTCGTTCTGCCTCAACCGAAATGGTCAGAAGCGTTCTGCGCAACCCTGATGCTTTGGCATGGTTATGCCGGATCAATGATGACAACCAAGCATTACACGAACAAGCAGTCCGTAGCGCAATCTGGGGGATTATTTTTGCTCGTCATTTAGGCCTGTCCAAACACGATTTAAGAGATATTGGTACTGCGCTGTTACTTTCAGCAATTGGTAAATGCAAATTACCCAAAGAACTTTTGTATGGAACTCTAACCGCAGAAGAAAATACTTTATATCAAGGCCACCTTGCTTTGACTCTTGAAGAAACTGAAAAAATATTTTCTTCCAGCCATCAGGTTAACTACATTCTTTCCAGTTATTGTGAGAGAAATAATGGTAGCGGTTATCCAAAAAAACTAATTGGCAATCGCATTCCTTTTCTTGCTCGTGTAGCTGGTATGGCGCACTATTATGAAGAGTTGATCAATCCATTGCCTGGAACAGAAGCACTTACCCCGGTTGAAGCGATTTCAAACTTATATAATGAGCGTGGCAACCTGTTTCAAAACGAATTGGTTGAGTCTTTTATTCAAGCCATCGGCATCTACCCGACAGGTAGTTTAGTTAAGCTAACCAATAACTCAATCGGCGTAGTAATGGAGCAACCTCAAAACTCCAGACTTCGTCCTAAGGTAGTGATTGTTAAAGACGGCATGAATGTTAAACTGGACAAACCTCAGGTAGTGAAGTTATCAGATAACCCGATCGACCGTTTTGGAATGCCTTTGCAAATCGAAAAAAGCTTAAGAAGTACCAGTTTAGAAATCAACTCTCAAGAGTTACATGAAAAACTATTTGTTAAAAATAACTGGTTTTCATTTTTGCAAGCTTAGAGTCTAAGTCTTAGGCTCTAAAGCATTTTGCTTTAAACTCACGCCACTACTAAAACAGCTTTACCTTTCACTCTTCATTTACCTTATCCAATTGTTGTTGAATAAAACCTTTCATTTTTTGCTCTAAAATATCTAAAGGGATCGACCCGTTTTCTAGGACCGCATCATGGAACTGACGAATATCAAATTGCTCCCCAAGTGTTTCCTCGGCCATCTGGCGAAGTTGAATAATCTTTAACTCCCCAAGTTTGTAGCTTAACGCCTGCCCTGGCCAACTGATATATCGATCGACTTCGGTGCGAATATTATGCTTGGATAATGCTGAGTTTTCCTCAAGTAATGCAATAGCACGTTCGCGGCTCCAGCCAAAAGCATGAATACCGGTATCAATCACTAACCGAGCGGCCCGCCACATTTCGTAGGATAAACGCCCAAAATTGCTATAAGGGTCCTGATAAAAACCAGCCTCAATGCCTAATTTTTCACAATAAAGCGCCCAACCTTCACCAAACGCAGATATATAAGAGAAACGCCTGAAATTGGGTAAATTTTCTAATTCCTGATTAAGCGCCCCTTGCAGATGATGCCCAGGCACTGCTTCGTGTAAAGTTAAACTCTCTAAAACATATAGCGGCCTTTTATCCAGTGCATAGGTATTTACCCAATAAGTACCTGGCCGGGTGCTAGCAAGTGGCGCTGAGACATAACGCCCAGTGGTATATTTGGGCGCAATTGATTCAGGCACAGGCTCAACGGTATAAGGCTGACGAGGCAGTTTGCTAAAAAACAGAGGTAATTGGCCATCCATTTTTTTTGCAATATAGGCCGCTTCTTTTAGTAACTGCTCAGGCGTTTTGGCATAAAACTGGGGAGATTGTCGCAGGAATTTCAAAAAGTCTTTAAAACTTCCTTTGAAATTAAGGGAGGATATAATCTCCTCCATCTCAACCCGAATTCTTTTTACTTCGTCTAAACCAATCTGATGGATCACTTGTGGGCTAAGATCGCCAGTCGTGTATTGATTGATTTTGTGTTGATAATAAGCTTTTCCATTGGGAAAATCCTGCGCGCCGAGAGATCTCTTTGTGGTTGGAATATAAATAGACTCAAAATAACTAGCAAGCTCGCGATAGGCGGGTATGACCTTGGTCGAAATAACATCTGTGGCTTTTTGTCGTAATAAAGCTTGTTGCTTGCGACTGATTGAATCCGGTAACTGTTTGAAAGGTTTGTAAAACGCGCTATCTTGCAAAGAGCCGCTGGCCTGTTGATGAATAACCTCAGTAAAGCCCTGCATGACCACTGCCGGCATCGAGAAATGCCTTGCCAGCCCAGCATTCATATTGTGGATATTCTGCTTGAAAAACTCAGGGACTTTCTCTAATCGAGCCAGATAAGAGTGATAATCTGCTAAATGACTAAACTCTGTTTCAACTGGCAACCGGGCAATGCTGGTATGAAAACCCGAGTCCGCCAGAAAAGGGATTTGATAATCTTTAAACTCTAAATCAGCTTTGCGGTTTTCCAGCTGCTGCTTGAAAATCTGATAGTTAATTTTGTTGTCTTCAGACAGTAACTGAAAATCAATTTTACCCAATTGCTTTAAGAATTTTTGAGTCGTGTTTAACCAATTTATCTGCGCCGCTTCAGAAACATCGGTTAGTTGATCAGATTTAGATAAATCCCCCATCGATTGGGCAAGCTCTGGAAAACGTGCCATTCTGGCTTGCCACTCTTTGTCGAATAATTGTTGAAGCTGTACAACTCCACTTCCAACCGCTTGTGCTGGTCCAATAAGTATAAACAAGCTTATTAAGACCAAATGACATAGAGCAGAGTTTTTCATATTATTTTATCTCATTTTTACCAGATCACTTTAACTAGATCATTTTAAACAACTGGTTGGCGTTGAGGCAAAGTTTGCCCCGTGAAACGTTGTGGGCACAAACCCCAACAGCTACTGTCCAGAGTAGCCATAGCATTTGCAGGATTTCGCTATGCTCTACGCTAATCTATAGTCAAGAATTTAGAACCAATCAATGCTTACCGGTTTTCAATAATTTAACAAAATTACAAGGCGAATACTCCAAAGTTAATTGCTCTTTGATGATCTTGCTCCAACCTGTCCGGCAAGCGCCGGTCGAACCGGGTAAACAAAATATGACGGTATTATTAGCTAACCCCCCAATTGCGCGACTCTGAATAGTCGAACTACCAATTTCCTCATAAGAAACGCTACGAAACAACTCACCAAAACCGGGCATGGTTTTATCAAATAACGGTAAAACAGCCTCCGGAGTTGAGTCTCTGCCGTAAAACCCGGTTCCGCCAGTAATAATCACTGCGTGGATATTTTGCTCAGCAATCCATTGAGATAACACCGCACGAATATGATAAATATCGTCTATGACAATTTCACGAGTCGCCAATTTATGACCCGCGGCCTCAATTTCAGAAATCAGATAACCACCCGATTTATCGGTCTCGATGTTTCGAGTATCCGAAACGGTTAATACTGCAACATTCAGTTGACTCATTTTATTTACCTGTCAATTTTTAATAGGCCTGGATAATACCAAGATTGTATCAACCAACGGACACTAAATGCTATCCAATCGAACTAATTTTTGACTTAGGTCATAGCCTGACAAGCCGCATCAAGCAATAAAATACTCGCTTTACACCGGTTATTTTTCAGGTATACTTGCGCGCAATTAGACCTTGGACTAAATTTAAGGCTATCAGTTATTAACTGACTATCGTCGTTAAATGACTGTCGCCCTTAAATAACAAGCGATCTATACCGCTATTAAACAATTCAGTGTTCTCAGATTATCTAACTTACTTTAGGTACTCTTTTTTGTTAACGATTTTTATTTTAACCTTGTGAGGTATTTACATCATGCAGGCATTATTAACCATTGCTGTTAGAGCAGCACGCAAAGCCGGTGATTTCGTAATGCGCGAGGCTAATCATATCACCTCTGTGGAAAGTAAATCCCAACACGATTATGTAACCAATGTCGACAAAGCTGCCGAACAACTGATTATCGAAACCATTTCAAATGCCTACCCTGAGCATAGCTTTCTTGGTGAAGAAAGCGGCCAAAGCGGCGATAGCGACTATCAATGGGTTATCGATCCAATAGACGGAACCACTAATTTTATTCGCAAAATCCCTCACTGGGCGATCTCCATTGCATGTAAACATAAAGGACGCACTCAAATCGGGGTGGTTTATGACCCAAACAAAGAAGAATTATTTACCGCCGTGCTTGGTCGTGGCGCTCAATTTGATAACAAAAAAATGCGAGTCAGCAATACCAAAGGTCTGGAACATAGCCTGCTCGCCACTGGATTTCCCTTTAGAGATGAAGCAAAACTCGAAGAATACCTGCGAGTATTTGCCAAGTTATTCCCGCTTTGCTCCGATATGCGCCGCGCCGGTTCAGCGGCGCTCGACTTAGCTTACGTGGCTGCAGGACGATTTGATGGTTTTTGGGAATTTGGACTCAGCCCATGGGATACCGCAGCTGGCGCGCTTTTAGTTCAAGAATCTGGCGGTATGGTCGCCGATATGAACGGTAATCCGAATTTTGAAAAACAAGGCTCCATTTTAGCCGCAAATCCAAAAGCATTTAAAGCCATGTTGCAAGTAATTAACCAAAAAAATTGACCGTGATCAAACTTACTTTAGTTATATATAAAATATCTAATTAGCTGGCTTTTAATTACTTGACTATTTTAGTTGGTTATTAGAGAATGTGTTCATTCGAAATTGACCACCAATTGATTCAGGCATTATTATGCGACTGACTACTAAAGGGCGCTACGCTGTCACGGCCGTGCTGGATTTGGCATTAAATAGCCATGACAAGCCTGTCAACCTAAGCGACATATCCGATCGACAAGCCATCTCGTTATCTTATCTGGAGCAACTTTTTTCGAAACTAAGGAAAAATAACATCGTTAAAAGTATCAGAGGCCCCGGTGGTGGTTATCTGCTGAATGCTTCCCGCGATGAGATTAGCGTAGCCCACATTATTAATGCAGTTAACGAATCGATTGAGCTATCTCGTTGTGACGGTAGAGCTAATTGCCATGATGGTAAACAATGTTTAACCCATAACTTATGGGTTGACTTAAGTACCAGAATTAACGATTTTCTTGATAATATCAGCATTGGTGAATTGATCAAACAAAATGAGCAACAAGCAAATGATCGGCTATCTAGCATCACAAACACGATCACCGTCACCACCAGCCAATAATTTCACCATGTTGAGCATAAAAAATACGATGTTAGAGACAACCATATTAGAAACAGCCATATTAGAAACAGCCATGTTAGAAACAGCCATGTTAAAAATTAAAAAACGATTCAGCCAGAAAGTAATTTTAGAGAGATTGTCATGTCTGATGTAATTGACAGCTATGTTAAAACCGAATATCAAGCCGGTTTCGTCACCGATGTGGAGTCTGAAACTATCGCTCCGGGTTTGAGTGAAGAAGTTATCCGTTTTATTTCCGCCAAGAAAAATGAACCTCAATGGCTTCTTGATTGGCGACTAAACGCATTTCGATTATGGCAAGAAATGGATGAACCTGACTGGGCCAAACTGGACTATCCCAAAATTAATCTTGATGAAATTTCATTTTACTCCGCGCCAAAGAGCATGGACGATGCGCCAAAAAGTTTAGATGAAGTTGATCCCGAATTAATTGAGACCTATAACAAACTGGGGATCCCTCTGCATGAACAAGCAGTCTTGGCTGGCGTTGCAGTAGACGTGGTATTCGACTCGGTTTCAATCGTCACAACTTTTAAAGAAAAACTGGCCGAAGCTGGGGTGATTTTTTGCCCTATTTCTGAAGCGGTTCATCAATACCCTGATTTGGTCAAAAAATATCTGGGTTCAGTTGTACCGCAAAAAGACAATTATTTCGCCACGCTTAATTGCGCCGTTTTTAGCGATGGCTCCTTCGTCTACATTCCAAAAGGAGTTCGTTGCCCAATGGAACTGTCGACCTACTTCAGAATTAATGAAGCAAACACCGGTCAATTTGAAAGAACCCTGATTGTTGCCGATGAAGGTAGCCATGTCAGTTATTTAGAAGGTTGCACAGCGCCCATGCGAGATGAAAACCAGCTGCATGCTGCGGTGGTAGAATTAGTCTGCATGGATGATGCGGAAATCAAATATTCAACGGTACAAAACTGGTACCCTGGCGATGAAAATGGTGTCGGCGGTATTTATAATTTTGTGACCAAGCGCGGTGTTTGTCATCAGAATGCAAAGATATCCTGGACTCAGGTTGAAACAGGCTCAGCGATTACCTGGAAATACCCCTCGGTTATTTTACGTGGCGACAATAGTATTGGAGAGTTCTATTCCGTCGCATTAACTCGTAATTACCAACAAGCCGATACTGGCACTAAAATGATCCACCTGGGCAAAAACACTAAATCTACCATTATTTCCAAAGGCATTTCTGCGGGTAAAAGCTCGAACGCGTACCGTGGTTTAGTCCGCATGAGTCCACGAGCAGATGGCGCAAGAAACTTTACCCAATGTGACTCTTTGTTAATTGGCGATCAATGTAGCGCACACACTTTTCCTTATATTGAAAGTAAACATCCCAACGCCATTATCGAGCATGAAGCAACTACTTCAAAAGTGAGTGATGATCAGTTGTTCCTTTGCTTACAAAGAGGGATTGGCGCAGAGAAAGCCGTATCCATGATCGTCAATGGCTTTTGCAAAGAAGTTTTCAAAGAGCTGCCGATGGAGTTTGCGGTTGAAGCCGGAAAATTATTAGAAGTTAGCCTTGAAGGGTCTGTTGGGTAAATATTTTTTGTAGGGTGGGCAGTCTCCATTGCCCACCTTATGTGTTAAATTTGATTTAGGTTCATGTGAGCAAAATAGACTGCCTACCCTACATTAAATCGAATATTTTTAGAATTGAATTTTCAGAGAAAAAAATGTTAAAAATTAAAAATCTACAAGTAAAAGTTGAAGACAAAACGATTTTAAAAGGCCTTTCGCTGGATATTAAACCCGGCGAAGTGCATGCGATCATGGGACCTAACGGATCCGGTAAAAGCACCCTTGGCTATGTCCTTTCAGGTCGAGAAGGCTATGAAGTAAGTGGTGGCAGTGCAACTTTAAATGGCGACAATCTTTTAGAACTTGACGCCGATGAACGCGCCAAAAAAGGGTTATTCCTGGCATTTCAATATCCTGTGGAAATTCCCGGCGTTAGCAATATGGAATTTTTAAAAGCGAGCGTTGATACGGTGAGAGACTACCAGGGTAAAGAAGCGTTAAGCACCGTCGATTTCATGAAGTTAGCCAGAGAAAAGTGTAAAGCAGTCAATCTCGATCCAAATTTCCTAAAGCGCGGCGTCAATGAAGGTTTTTCTGGCGGCGAGAAAAAACGCAGCGAAATCATGCAAATGATGTTACTCGAACCATCGCTTTGCATTTTAGATGAAACCGATTCTGGCCTGGATATTGATGCGTTACAAGTGGTTGCTGATGGGGTAAACGCCTGTCGTGATGAAAATCGTGCGTTTATTATTGTCACTCACTATCAACGTTTGCTCGATTATATTGTGCCAGACAAAGTCCACGTTTTATCGGATGGTAAAATTATCAAATCTGGCGGAAAAGAGCTTGCGCTAGAACTGGAAGAAAAAGGTTATAGCTGGATTGAAAAGGCGTAGTAAATAATGAAAACTTCTTTTCAAGTTGATAATCAATTCTTGAGTGCCGCGCTGAAAAATGAGTTAGCGCAGAACGCTGAATCGCAAACGCCAGAAAATAATTGGCTTACAAAAATTCGCTCCTATAGTTATGCTGACTTCTTAAAGCAAAATTTACCGACTCGCAAAGTTGAGCATTGGAAATACAATGAACTATTTTTCCTCACTCAGGCAGAATTTAGTTCGAGTCCTTTGGCGAGTAGAACTCAATCAGAAATATCGGATTTAACCTTAGCGTTAAAAAATGCCTTTACTGTTGTCTTTATCAACGGCCAATACAGTCCACAACACTCAAGCGATCTGATAGATAGTCATGTTTCTGCCACCCCGTTTAGCCAGGCAAATACAAAGCAAATCGAGCTTATTACCAGCAGTTTATCGTCAGCGCAGCAAAGTACCAACTTACTCATCCAACTTAATACCAGCCTTTCACAAGATGGCTTATTAATTGAGGTCGAAAGCAATAAAAAAATCGGCAAACCGATTTATTTATTTCACCTTAATACCAGCGCTGACGAAAATCAGATTTGCGCCAATCAAACTCTGGTTTCCTGTGGCACTGGTAGCGAATGCCAGCTGATTGAGCACTTTGTATCTGAAAAGTGTGAAGCAACTCAATTAGCGCTTCAACAGAGCGTGGTCCACTTACAAGAAAACAGTCAATGTAATCACTATCGATTGAATTTGGAAGCGAGCACCAGTATGCAAGTGAGCCGTGCGCTTTTCTTGCTTGAGAAGGATTCCAGTCTCAATAGTTTCTATTACTCTGAAGGAAGCCAGTTAAATAAAACGGATATCGACATTCACCATAGGGGAAAAAATTCTGAGTCCAACCTGACCGGCATTTATTTACCCTCCGAGACTCAATGCATCGATTACCATACAAACATAGAGCACCAGATTGCAAATTGTACCAGCCGGGAAGTCTTTCGAGGCATTATTGCTGATTCGGCGAAAGCGACCTTTAATGGCAAGATTCATATTTTTAAGGATGCACAAAAATCCGACGCGCAATTAAGTAATAAAAATTTATTATTAACCAATCAGGCTGAAATCAATACTAAACCGGAACTTGAAATCTACGCAGACGATGTTGTTTGCGCACATGGAGCTACAGTCGCAAAAATAGACGACAAAGCCATCTATTACATGCAAACACGCGGCATCAATGAAACTCGCGCAAAAAAAATACTCAGTATTGGTTTTATTAATGAATTACTAGACAAGGTTGAAAATGAGGCATTAAGCCACTATTTAAAAGACCAGGTACAAATCTGTTTGTCGGATATCAAATAACATGACTGGAAATAAGTTAAAGTAAATTTAAAATGCAAAATTCCAACACTCCCCATTTAAAACATCCTGGTTTTGATGTCGAAAAAGTCCGAGCTGACTTTCCTATTTTGTCGCAAGCCGTCAATCAACATTCGCTGGTTTATTTTGACAATGGTGCGACGGCACAAAAACCAAATTCAGTCATCGATGCGATTAGTCATTATTACCAAACGACTAACTCGAATGTTCATCGTGGCGCTCATTATTTAAGTGATAAAGCAACTCAGGAATTTGAGTCGGCGCGAAGCTGCATCCAGAAATTTATTAACGCCGCACACAGAGAAGAAATCATATGGACTCGCGGAACCACCGAATCCATTAATCTGGTCGCACAAACCTGGGGAAGAGAAAACATTTCTAAAGACGATGAAATTATTATCTCTACTTTAGAACATCATTCTAATATTGTGCCGTGGCAGTTACTTTGCCAGCAAAGCGGCGCTCAATTAAAAGTAATCAAAGTCAAAAAAAATGGCCAGCTCGATTTTAATCATTTTAAGTCACTACTAAGTGATAAAACAAAGTTGGTGGCTATCGGCCATATATCCAATGCCTTAGGGGTAATTAATCCCGTTGAAGAAATTATTAAACTGTCCCATCAATACGGCGCACTGATTTTAATCGATGGCGCGCAAGCAATGCCTCATTTAATTCTTGATGTGGAAAAATTGGATTGTGATTTTTACGCATTTTCCGGACATAAAATGTTTGGTCCAATGGGGATTGGCGTGCTTTACGGCAAGCAAGATTTATTGAACGCAATGCCGCCGTGGCAAGCCGGAGGTGAAATGATTGAAAAGGTGAGTTTTGAAGGAACGACTTTTAATCAACTGCCTTATAAATTTGAAGCGGGCACTCCCAATGTCGCTGGTGCGATCGGATTAGCCGCCGCTGCGGATTATCTTGATTCTTTCGACAGAGACGCACTTGCCGACTACGAAAACTTTTTGTTAGATTATGCGACTATCGCATTATCTAAAATTGAAGGTCTGAAAATTATTGGCGACAATTGTGAAAAAGCTTCAGTCATCAGCTTCAATATTGAGGGCTGCCATTCTCAGGATTTGGGTATGATGCTTGACCAACAAGGTATTGCTGTTAGAACTGGCCATCATTGCGCCATGCCATTAATGGACGCGCTTGAGATTAGTGGTACGGTGCGGGCGTCACTTTGTTTTTACAATACCACTAATGAAATTGATCGCTTATGCCAGGGTATTGAGAAAGCTAAGTCGATGTTGATTTAGATTAACAAATATCCAAGCATAGAGAAGCATAGAGAATTATAAATGAAAGTAGAAACATACAATCCCAGCACAAAAATTCCAGTGACCTTCACTGAGTCAGCGATAGCCCATCTTTCCAGGCAAGTCGAAGTTAAATCCGCCAAAGGCATATTATTTAACGTTCGAGAAGCAGGCTGTTCTGGCTTTAAATATCTTTTAGAATTAGCCTTTGAGATTGAAGAAGGCACCCAGTCATTTGACCTGAGTGATCAGCTAAAGCTTTATGTTAAACCTGAGATCATGGCGCTTATTCGCGGAACCCAGGTCGATTATATTCAAGAAGGCGTCAATCATCGTTTAGATTTTAAAAACCCCAACGCCACGGCGAGTTGTGGTTGTGGTGAAAGCTTTAGCGTGGAACAACAATAATGAGTACAAATCGCAAGATGGTGGTTGCGCTAGAAGACTGCCCTGCCCGCCTGGTTCCTGCTGGTACAAAAATCATCATTCCAAAAGATACCTTTGTTACCATCACTCAGGACTTAGGCGGTAATTATACAGTTGCCGTCAACGGTAATATGGCCAGGGTGGATGGCACTGATGCTGCCGCACTTGGATTAAAAGCAGAGGCGCTTAACTTTGAAGCACCGAGCGATGAAAACATATCTGAACGACAAGTCTGGCAAGCGCTTAAAAGTATTTATGACCCTGAAATCCCAGTCAACCTTGTCGACTTAGGACTAATCTACGAAGTTAATATTGATCAAAAGCAAAAATCCATCGATATAAAAATGACCCTGACTGCGCCAGGTTGTGGTATGGGTCCAGTACTGGTCAGCGATGTAAAATATCGCACTTCGAAAGTACCCAATGTCAATTCTGTCGATGTAGAACTTGTCTTTTTACCTATTTGGAACCGAGATATGATGAGCGACGAGGCAAAATTAGAAACGGGGATGTTTTTTTAAAATGACTGCAAGCGATGACATTGTTGATACACTCAGTTTTTTTGATAGCTGGGAAGATCGATACCGATATATGATTGATCTGGGAAAAGAAATCCCAAGCATGCCTGATGATTTAAAAACCGAGGAGCGACTCGTGCCCGGCTGCCAAAGTCAGGTGTGGATTGATTACACCATAAAAAACAATAAATTCATCTTTCAAGTGGATAGTGATGCACTGATAGTCAAAGGACTTCTTGCTATTGTAATGGCAGCTTACCAGAAAAAAAATGCCGATGAAATTCTAGCATTTAATATTCAAGACTATTTTGAAAAATTAGATTTGATCAAACACCTTAGTCCGACTCGGGGCAACGGATTAAAAGCAATGGTTGAAAAAATTAAAGCCATTGCAAGAATAAAAGAATAAAAAAGGACTTATCCACGGAGGATCGGAGAAAAGAAAAACATTTTGTTGTATTATTTTACTCCGTGCCTCCATAGTGAGAATGCTTTTATATTTCTACCCGAGTTTCATTGCCCGAAGCAACTTGAAGGTTTTCTTTAATCGGCCTAATCAGCAACAACATCACCGGTAACAAAGTTAAGTTCGCCATCAACGCAACAAACATCGCCAGACTGGTAAATAAGCCAAAGTAAATTGACGGCATAAAGTTAGACAATACCAATACTGAAAAACCAGCGATGATGGTAATTGAAGTAAAATACATGGCTCTGGCGATGGTATCGTGACAGGCATACATCGCCTTAGTGTAATCGCCCAATCTTTTATATTCGGCTTTAAATCGATGAATATAATGAATGGTATTATCAACCGCAATACCGATACTGATGGCCGCAATGGTAATAGTCATCATATCTAATGGTATCCCCGACCATCCCATTAAACCAAGCACAAAAAAGGCACCAATTAAATTTGGAAACATGCCAATTATGGCTAACTTCCAGGATCTGAATAACACTATAAACATCAGCAAAATAATTCCAAAAACCACGCCGAGGGTGAGTATTTGTGATTTGAAGAGGCTTTCCAGCATGTTGTTATACAAAATCAACATGCCGGTAAAATGAAAGTGTTCTTGCGGCATATCAAGCTCTTTAGTTAAAAACTGGCTGATATCAGCTAGTAATTTATTTCGGTTTAAATCCGGATCAGACTCTTTCACTCGAATAAGAAACCGGACTTCATCATTTTCACGATCGTAAAAAGGCGCTAAGACCTGCTCTCTTAATTCTTGTGGGATCTTTTTTTCCAGTAAGGATAATTGAAAGTCATCCAGTCTCTGGTTGCCATTAATTTGCTCGACGATTTGCAAACCAGCAGCCAAAGATAATACCTTGCCAGTGACCGATAAACTGGAAAGATAATTTTGGATTTTATGCAATTTATTAATACCAAAAGATGTCATCCACAAACGGGGCGATTCGGTGGGCGCTAAATCGGCAAAGGCTTCATCTTCATCAAACTCACCATCGTCAAACTCATCATCTTCAAACTCATCATCTTCACTGTATTCTTCGACAAAAGCAAAATCAGCTTCGATTGCTCCTCGCTCAATAATAATTTCCAGCGGAGTGGTCCCACCTAACTCAGTATCAATCACTTTCATACCCTGATAAATTTCTGTATCGGTCTTAAAATAATCGATAAAACGATTATCAACCGATAAAAAACCGATCCCCCATGCACTGATGCCACTCACCACAACGGCCACAACGGCAACCTGCCATCGCCAGCGGTCGCTGACGGTAGCCAACACATTAGTAAATGCGAAAAATGCGCCCTTTTTTCTTTCATCCAGTGAGGTTTTCTTGCGGATCAACATTAACAAAGGGAAAAGAGTAAAAGCGATCACAAAAGCCAGACTCACGCCCATGATCATCATTTTTCCAAAGTCGATTACTGGTCTGATATCACTGACCATCAATGAGCCAAATGCAACGATGGTCGTCAGACTAGTATAGGCACAAGGGGTAAACATTGATGACATGGTTTCGAGAACTTTATCATTGTAGCTTAGCATTTCAAAATCTCTTTCGACCTGCCTGAAACGCACAATCAAGTGGATCATCAGCGACATGGTAATAATCAGTAACAGCGCTACAAAATTAGATGAAATGACGGTCACCGGCCAGTCTAACCAGCCGAGTATGCCAATGGCCGTCACGGCGGTAACAATACAGCAACCTAAAGTAATCACAATCCATCGAAAACGTCTAAAAATGAATGCCTGAATTAATATCAATAAAGCGAATACCCCGACTCCAAAAACAATCAAATCGCTTTTGACAAAATCAACCATATCATGAGCAATCATCGGTATGCCGCCCAAATAGATCTTGCCCACCTGTTGGTAACTGTGTTTCAAATCTCTGATTGAATTAATCACCCTGGCATTTCGCTCTGAAACCTCATCGGCTAATAAACGCAGTTCATTTTTAAGGTTTTGTACAGCAGTAAGCTCGTAAGGAGTGAGTTCTTGTTTTCTTTGTTTCCACTGGAATTTTCGTAATTCATCGTTCAACTTAAAATAATTCTTATTACCTTTTAAGTTTGCCTGCATGGCCGTTGTTTTACCGTCCTCACTGATCAGCAAGTTGACATATAACGGTATCGCTAACAGATTCTCTTTCGCTTCGCTTAAATCGACTTTCTTGTCCTTAATAAAATAGATATCATCTTCTATATTACCCAGGCTCACTGTATCCGGATCGAAAATGGGGGCATCAATTAAAGAAATCACCACTTCAACTTCCGGTAGAGCGGCGATCTGATCACGCAATGCGGTTAATTGTTTAATCGATTCTTCAGAAAATAATTCTTTTTGGGGAGAGAAGGTAATAAACAGGTAATCGTCAGTACCGTATTTTTTTTTAACTTTACGATAATATTCCAGAGACTGATCATTTTCCAATACCAGTGAATCTGCAGATGCGTCCATTCTAAAAGTGTCTGCATGGGACGCAACGATCAGGATAATGGCAATGACAAAAATAAATGTCACAGCAGTATGGCGAATCACAAAATCGGTATACAAACGTTTTAGCCAATTTGGCATGATTTTCCCTTAATTTTGATTATTTGGTAGTTTAACTGGAGTAAGGATGAATATTAGAGCTTCAATTAAGTTTAATGTTGCTTTAATTGGACTAAAGGTTAGATATCGCACGTCCGTTCAGACACCTACTGAAAATTTGGCTCTATTTTATAACGCCCGTCGTTTAGCAAGCCATCATTATTTACAGTAAATATGAATCTCAACTGAATAAGACATTTTTATCTCATTTAAGATACTTTTACTATTGAATATAATTAGCATATTAGTTTTTACTTATGTACGCTGTGATATAATTTGTCATTATTTAAAATTAGAAATGATAAAACTTGATCCATATCAACTTTGAAATGGACTATAATCATCTAAAATTCGCTAGTCTGACAAAACTTTAGAATAACGCGTTCTGTATTTAATCTAGGACAGGCCCCTAGGTTCATAAACCAATAATAAGTAAATGGAAAATAGTATGTCCGAAACTCAAGCTTTGACCTACAACTACCGGGTTATCAAGCAGTTTTCAATAATGACCATCGTTTGGGGAATTGTTGGAATGCTGGTTGGTGTCATAATCGCTGCTCAATTATTCTTTCCTGATTTAACTTATGGAATTGAATATCTCACCTTTGGTCGTTTACGCCCCTTGCATACCAATGCGGTTATCTTTGCATTTGGCGGCTCAGCACTTATGGGAACCTCTCTTTATGTGGTTCAACGGACCTGTCAAACAAGATTACTCAGCGACGCTCTGGCTGGCTTTGTATTTTGGGGGTGGCAGCTGGTTATCGTACTCGCCGCGCTTAGTTTACCGATGGGAATTACCGGCGGTAAGGAATATGCCGAATTAGAATGGCCAATTGATATTTTAATTGCCGTGGTTTGGGTGGCTTACGCGATATTATTTTTTGGCACGATTATGAAACGTAAAACCTCACATATTTATGTGGCTAACTGGTTTTACGGCGCATTTATATTGACGGTCGCGGTGTTACATATTGTCAACAGTGCAGCAATACCCGTTACTCTGACTAAATCTTATTCAGCTTACGGCGGCGCTATTGATGCAATGGTTCAGTGGTGGTACGGGCATAACGCCGTAGGCTTCTTTTTAACCGCTGGATTTTTGGGAATGATGTATTATTTTATTCCTAAACAGGCTGAAAGACCGGTTTACTCCTACCGATTATCAATTGTCCATTTTTGGGCGCTGATTGCGACTTATATGTGGGCCGGGCCTCATCATCTACATTACACTGCTTTACCAGACTGGACCCAATCCCTTGGCATGATATTTTCTTTGATCTTATTGGCACCTTCCTGGGGCGGCATGATCAACGGTATTATGACCTTATCCGGTGCCTGGCATAAATTGCGTACCGATCCGATTTTAAAGTTTTTAATCGTCTCGCTATCGTTTTACGGCATGTCGACTTTTGAAGGACCGATGATGGCAATTAAAACCGTCAACGCGCTATCTCATTATACTGATTGGACTATCGGCCATGTCCATTCCGGCGCGCTCGGCTGGGTTGCTTTTGTAACAATTGGCGCGATGTATTATCTCATCCCAAAACTTTACGGACGCAAGGAAATGGTGAGTACTCCTTTGATCAATCTTCATTTTTGGGTCTCAACTATTGGCGTTGTTTTATATATATCTGCGATGTGGATTGCCGGGGTGATGCAAGGACTAATGTGGCGTGCGGTCAACGCGGATGGTACTTTGACTTATAGCTTTGTCGAATCTGTACAGCTTACCTATCCTTTCTACGCAATACGTTTAGTTGGCGGAATACTGTTTTTGTTTGGCATGCTAATAATGGCCTATAACACATACAAAACCCTACAAGCAGGTCCTGATAAAGCGGCAGATGAGATTCAAGATAAGACCATTCATACCGACGCGATTCAATCAGCAGCCAGTCAATCAGCTACCAACTAAGAGGACGATACAATGCAACACGAAAAAGTCGAAAAAAATATCGGTCTTATGGGCTTATTGATAGTCATCGTCATTAGTTTTGGTGGTCTGGCAGAAATTGTGCCTCTTTTCTTTTTAGAAGATACCACCCAACCATTAAAAGGGATGAAGCCTCATGACGCTTTGGCGTTAGAAGGCCGAGATGTTTATATTCGAGAAGGCTGTAATAACTGCCACTCTCAAATGATCCGCCCTTTCCGCTCAGAAACAGAGCGTTATGGTCATTATTCTGTTGCTGGTGAACATGTTTGGGAACACCCATTCTTATGGGGCTCTAAGCGAACAGGTCCAGATCTGGCGAGAGTTGGAGGTCGTTATAGCGACGATTGGCATCGAGTGCATTTACTTAATCCAAGAGATGTTGTGCCAGAGTCTAATATGCCAGCATTTACCTGGCTTGAACATGCAACCATTAATGGCGAGTTAACCGGTAAAAAAATGGCCGCTTTGCGCATGGTAGGTGTCCCTTATACCGATGAAGATATACAAGGCGCACAAGCAAAAGTGGAAGGCAAAACTGAGCTGGATGCCGTGGTTCATTATCTGCAATCATTAGGTTTGATCTTAAAAGATAAACGCTAATCAGGTGGGCATGACAAAGTGGACTTAAACTTAATTAGAATACTAGTGACGGTTGCCCTTTTTGTTATATTTTTAGTGTTAATCGTTTTGTTATTTAAAAAACGTGACACTAAGATATACAAAGATGCAGCCAACCTCCCTTTCGTGGGCGATGATACTTCCGATATAATTGAAAGCAAAAAAATAAAAGGTGAAAACCATGAGTGAATTTTGGAACTGGTGGATTATTATAATAACAGTCGTCAATATTTTGGGCTGTTGGATATTATTAATAGCAACCAGAAAAATGAAAGGTTCAGATGCAGAAAATGAAACTACCGGGCATATTTATGATGGCATAGAGGAATACAACAACCCTCTGCCTAAGTGGTGGTTAAACATGTTTAATATCTGTTTGGTTTTTTCTGTTATCTACTTAATTCTATACCCTGGTATGGGAAAATTTGCTGGAGTGTTAGGTTGGACTCAACAGGGACAACACGCTGAAGAAGTTGAGCATGCAAAAAAAACTTATGCGCCATTATTCGAAAAGTATGCCGCAACGCCTATTACAGAACTTAGCAAAATAAAACAAGCCACAGAAATGGGTAAACGGATTTTCGTCAATACCTGTTTTGGTTGTCATGGCTCTGATGCGAGAGGCAACCCCGGTTACCCTGATTTAACCGACAAAGACTGGTTGTACGGCGGTACACCTTCAAATATTGAACAAAGCATTATAAATGGTCGAAACGGTGTGATGCCAGGATTTGCCGCTACACTGTCAGCTGAACAAGTTGACGGTTTGGTGCAATATGTTGGTAAGTTATCCGGCCATCAAGTTAACGAATCAAAGGCTGCCATCGGAAAAATAGCTTTTGATCAACAGTGTTTTGTTTGTCACGGTAATGACGGTAAAGGTAATCAAGCCATGGGTGCGCCAAACTTAACCGACAACATTTGGCTTTATGGCGGTTCTTCAACAACCATTGCTGAAACAATTCGAAAAGGTCGCAACGGTGCGATGCCTGCACATAGTGAACTTTTGGGCAAAGAGAAAATACATTTAGTTACCGCTTATGTTTATAGCTTGTCAAATAAATAGACCTGATAGTAAATATCTATATTAGTTAAGACAAGGTGTTGTCCTTGTCTTAACATGTTAAATTATCCATAACCTCTTATAATCCTATAACTAAGCTTCTAAATACATTAACTAAATCCTGAACTATTACTTGAATTAGCTCAATGCAGGAAAAACAGATGTCCGCCAACAATCAGGAAAAAATTCAAATTCGAGATTTGTATGAATCTCCTAAGAAAATTTATCCCCGCCAAGTCAATGGCCTTTTTGCTAAGTTAAGAATTCTAGGAGTCATCGTTTTACTGGGTTGCTATTACATCACCCC